>NZ_LZJJ01000078.1:0-7096 GCF_001667625.1 Mycobacterium sp. E1715 | reverse complement strand
ACCCGGCCGATATTCCAGTCCATCCGGTCGACCATCGCGGCGTAGACCTCCATGCTGCGAGCCGACACCGCGCGCTGTTCATCGGTCATGTCGGCCCACTCGGGAGCGCCGTCGGCAACGACCGGGTGCGCCTCGATGTCCGGCGGACACAGGCCCAGCCGCTTGAGTGCGGCCAGTCGCTCTTCGCGCAGCGCGTCGGGTCCGGCGTCGTAGCGGCCGCGGTACTTCGCGATGGATTCGTCCGGGGCCTGCAGCGGCCAATGCGGCGCCTGGAAGGGCAGGTACGCGAAGAACGGCCGGTCGTCGCCGGGGGCGCGTTCGCCGAAATACTGCAGCAGCTTGTCGGTGTAGAAGTCCGACGAGTAGAAGTCATCCCCCACGGTGACGAACTGGTCGTCCTCGGTGTAAAGCGTTGGCACCGGCGAGAAGCTGCGGGCGCCGCCGCCGCCGAAATGGCTGGCCCCGGCCGGCAGCAGCGCGAACGAGCGCTCGAAACCGCGCGCCCAGGGCGACCTGTCGATCGTGGCGCCCAGGTGCCACTTGCCCGACATCAGCGTCAGGTATCCCGCGTCGCGCAGTAGTTCCGGCAACGCCACCACCCGGTCGTTCAGGTAGCCCTCGTAGCCGGGCGCCCCGCGAAACCCGGGGCCGGCGACCTCCAGCATGGTGCCGATGCCGGCGATGTGGTGGTCCGTGCCCGTCAGCAGCATCGCCCGGGTGGGTGAGCACGCCGGCGCCGAGTGGAAGTCGGTGAGCCGGATCCCCGCGTGGGCCAACCGATCGAGGTTCGGCGTCTCGATTTCGCCGCCGAACGCGCCGATATCGGAAAACCCGAGGTCGTCCGCCACGATCACGAGGAAGTTGGGCCTCTTCACGGTGAAGCATCCTGCCAGGTCATCTGCCCGGGTGGAATGCCGCCGCGACGGGGCGTCGTTATTGTCAGGGCTGCGCTGTCCGCGTTCGGCGCACGGTTACACCGAAAGGGCTCCGACATGCTGGCAGGTTTCGAAATGTCCATCCCGCTGGTCGCCGCCCCGATGGCTGGCGGCCCGACCACCCCCGCAATGGTCTCGGCCGCGACCCGCGCGGGCGGCCTGGGCATGCTCGCGGCCGGGTACAAGACCGTGGAAGCCGTGGAGGCCGAGGTCAAGCAGGTTCGCGCCGAGGGAATCTCGTTCGGTATCAACCTGTTTGCACCCAATCCGCTGCCGGTTGACCCCGCGCGCTACCGCGCCTACGCCGCGATCGTCCAGCGCGACGCGGATCACTTCGGGTTGACGCTGCCCCCGGAGCCGATCGAGGACAGCGACAAGTTCGACGAAAAGGTCGCGCTGCTGCTCGACGACCCGGTTCCCATGGTGTCGTTCACCTTCGGCATCCCGCCGCGGGCGGTGATCGCGGCGCTGCGCAAGGCGGGCAGCGTCGTGGTGCAGACGGTGACCACACCCGACGAGGCGGTGCAGGCACGCGACGCCGGGGTCGACATGCTCGCCGTGCAGGGGGCGGCCGCGGGCGGTCACTCGGGCACACTCTCGCCGCGGGAGCCGCTGCGGCCGGTGCCGATCGCCGAACTGGTCGAGCGCATCGTCGCGGCCGTGCCGCTGCCGGTAATGGCCGCCGGCGGGCTCGCCAGCCCCGCCGCGGTGGCCGAGGTGATCCGTGCGGGCGCCGCGGCGGCCGCCGTCGGGACGGTTCTGCTGCGCGCGGACGAAAGCGGCGCATCGGCCACGCATCAGGCGGCCCTGACCGATCCCGCGTACGCCGAGACGGTGCTCACGCGCGCCTTCACCGGCCGCCCCGCCCGCGGGCTGCGCAACGCGTTCATCGATGCCCACGAGGCGCAGGCGCCGCTGGGCTATCCGGCCATCCACTACCTGACCAGCCCGCTCCGCAAGGCCGCGGCCGCGGCGGGCAAGCCCGGCTACGTGCACCTGTGGGCGGGCACCGGGTACCGGAATGCCACCGCCGAACCCACCGCCGAGATTCTTCGGCGGCTGGCTTCCGACCTATGAGTATTCGAAGCGGTTCAGCACGTCATACCGGCCGCCGGGAGTCGCACAGGTGAGTTTGTACACGAACCGAACCGGCGCCGATTCGATCTGTTGGTAACCTGCCAGCGCCGGGACCTGTTCGAGCAGGCGCAGCCGAGGATTCCAGTTCTCCAGCTCCCGCGCATCGCGGATGCCCCACTTGATGATCCCGCGGGTGAACAGCTTCGACAGCAACGGCGCCAGCGCCGAGAGCGTGTCGAAATGCATTTCGCCGCTTTGGAATCGGCCGGTCAGACGCTGCAATAAGTCGCGGACCTGCTGTTCGGTCAGGTACATCAGCAGGCCCTCGGCGATGACCAGCGTGGGGCGATCGATCGGAACCTGGTCCAGCCACCCCGGATCGGTCACCGACGAGCCGATCATCCGGTACCGCTCGGTGTCCTGATAGAGCCGTCGCCGCAGCTCGATGACACCGGGCTGGTCGACGTCGAACCACGAGGCCGACGGCGGCACGGTGAGCCGGAAGGCGCGGCCGTCGAGCCCGCAACCCAGGTGCAGCACCACCGCGTCGGGGTGGCGCCGCAGGAATTCCGCGCACCAGTCGTCGAGCCGCTTGGCGCGCAGGGCGACCAGGTACTGGTTCGACGCCGGCAGCGAGCTCCGATGGATTCGCTTGAAGTCGTAGTCGATCCGCTCCACGGCTGCCGCCGCCGCTTTGTCGCCCAGAATGGGCCGGTTCGAACGGCTTTCGTGAGCCCGCAGATAGAGGGTGACGAGGTTCGTCCATTCCACCGAACCCCACGGTACGGATGTGAAGTCGACCTTGTCGGTCGGGTTCATGGCTTTCTCCTTGCCGCCCGATATTCGGTCCACATCTGCATGAGCTGATCGCGGTAGGCGTTGGTGCAGAACTCGCAGAAGTCGCGGAAATCCTCGACACGCTGCCGCTGTTCGGCGCGGTCCTCGTGCAGCACGGAAAGGGCGAACTCGGCGGGCTCGATGCCCAGCCGCATGAGCGAGAGCTGGGTTTTAAGAACGCTGGTGAACCCGCCCGGCGTGACCCGATACAGGTGTTGGCGGTCCGGGCTGGGCAACCGCTCCACCATGCCACCCTCCAGGAGCTGGCGGGCGACGGTGCTGATGGAGGCCTTGCTCACCGATAACGCGTCGGCCAGCTGAGTCAGTGACTGTTGCGGCGGATGACAGATCATCAACCATCCATACAGCCGGCCCATGGTCCGGGTGGCGCCGAGCAGTTCGAAGAACAGCCCGAGGCGGTCGACGAACTCGGCCTCTTCCGGCGACATGACCCTCCCGCTACGTTTAGTACATACTGAACGTAGCGTACGGAGCAGAAGCCGATTATGGAAGGGCCGTTACGGCGAGAGCGGCGCCCGCTAGAACGCGTCGGGATTCCGCTGCACGTCTTCCGGCACCGGGTGGCGATAAAGGCGAGAGGCGTTCTCCCAGCTGAACTTCCGGATCACGTCCGCGGGCAGGTCGCCGATTTGCTCGTGGATCGTCTCTTGGGTGTGGGGCCAGGTGGAGTCGCAATGCGGGTAGTCGGCCTCCAGCATGATGTTGTCCACGCCGATCCGGTCGCGCTGGACGAACGAGGACTTGTCCTCCACGGCGCAGAACCAGAAGTTGCGAGTGAACACCTCTGCGGGCGTGAGGCTTTCGCCCAGCGCCGCCCAGGTGCCGTACATCGCGTGATAGCTGAGCATGTGGTCGAGGCGATCCAGCAGGCCCGCCACCCACCCGATGCCGCCTTCCGACAAACAGATCTTCAGGTTGGGGAATCTGCTGGGCAGCCCGGAATACAGCCAGTCGACCGCCGCGGAGATGGCATAGGCGAAGAACAACACGCCCTGCACGTCCGGAGGCGCGTCGTCGGTCGTGGAGGGTGAGGAGCCCGACGAGCCGATGTGCAGGTTCACCACGGTGCCCGTTTCGGCGCACGCCGCCATGATCGGGTCCCAGTGTTTGGAATGGATGCTGGGCAGCCCCAGCATCGCCGGGTTTTCGCTGAACGTGACGGCGTGGAACCCACGCTCGGCGTTCTCGTAGATCATCCGCGCGCCGAGTTCGGGGTCGAGCAGCCACGGCAATTGGCAGGGAATGATGCGCTCGGGATACGAGCCCGCCCACACCTCGAGGTGCCAGTCGTTCCACGCGCGCACCGAGGCCAGCGCCAGGTCGCGGTCACTGGTCACCTGCTGCAGGCGCTGGCCGGCGAATCCGGGCAGGAAAGACGGGAAGTTGAGCGAGGCGTAGATGCCGTTGAGGTCCATGTCCTTGACACGCTCGTGGATATCCCAGGCGCCCCTGCGCATTTCGTCGAACCGGACCGGCTCGAAGCCATACTCGGCCACCGGACGGCCGACGACGGCGTTGAATCCGACGTTGGGCAGCTCCCGACCGTCGTAGACCCAGGTCTGTCCGCCGCTTTCGGTCTCGACGACTTTGGGCGCCCGGTCGGCGAATTTGCGCGGCAGCCGCCCGGCGAAGGTATCCGGCGGCTCGACGATGTGATCGTCGACGGAGATCACGGTGTAGCGCCGAGGCGCGCGGGGCGGATCGGGCAAGAAGGTGACCGAGCGTTGCTCGCCGGTCTTCGCCGTCGTGAAGTTGAGGTTGCCGGCCAGCTCGTCGATCGATTTCACTGGTCAATCTCCTTGCGTGGAGGCGTAATCGAGCGTGTGTCGCCGGCTTCGGTGTGCGACGCGGGCGACGCCTGTCGACGTGTCGCGGCCGTGGACGCACCCGCGACGACGGGGTTCACGTGAGCACGTCGGGGTCGGCCTTGATGGTCATCCGCGCCGCGCCCGCCCAGTACACGTCGGCGGCGCGCTCGACGAGAGACCGCTGCATGCCTGCCATGTCGGACCACTTCATGGCCACCGGCTCCTTGCCCGTGAGCAGCACGTCGTAGGCCAGCTTGCAGACCCGTTCGATGGACGCCGCGCGGTAGACGGCTTCGGGCAGGTTGCGCCCGGTCGCGATGACGCCGTGGTTGGCCAGGATGGTCAGGTTCGCGGACCCGATCCGGGCCGCGAGCTCGGCCGCGCGGGCGGGGCTGTCGACCTCGCCGTCATAGGTTTCGACGAGGCAGAGGTCATCGAGGAAGAGCGAACCGGTCTGGTGCACCAATTCGGGCAACCGGCCCAACGCGGCGAGCACGCAGACGTAGTAGGGATGGTTATGAATGACCACCCGGGCGTCGTCGCGGACGCGGTGCAGCTCGGTGTGGATGTGGATCGCCGGGGTGACGTCCCACCGGCCGCGCAGCACCCGGGCGTCGGCGTCGACCACGCAGATGTCGGACGCCGTGATCTCCTGCCACCACAGCCCCCACGGATTGACCAGCATCTCCGTCCGGCCGTCAAGTTGCCAGGTGATGTGTCCGGCCATGTTCTCGGCGAACCCGATGCCGGCCAGGTGGCGGAAGGCGACCGCGAGCGCCTGCTCGTCGGACAAGTCGACCCCGATCAGGGGGACCACCGACGGCGCCCATACCTCCAGGCCGCCCCGGCGCGCGTCAGGAGCATTCATGTTCGGCCTCCGTTCTGGCTCGAATATCCTCGCGCAGCCGGCCTTTGGCAACCTTGCCGCCCGACGAGCGCGGAAGCTCGTCGACCACGATGAGCCGTTCGGGCAACAACTCCTTGGACACCCCCAGCGCCAGCAGGTGTTCGACCAGCTCGGCCAGTTCGATCGTGGCCGAGCCGACGAGTTCGGCGTAGAGGCATACCTTTTCGCCGAAGACCGGGTCGGGCATCGCGACCGCGGCCGCCACCGCGATGGCAGGGTGGGTGGTGGCGGCATCCTCGACCTGCGTTGCGCTGATGTTCTTTCCGCCGCGCAGGATGAAGTCGGAAGTTCGCCCGGTGACGGTCAGGTATCCGTCCGCGTCGATCTCGCAGATGTCCCCCATGCGCATCCAGCCGTCTCGGGTGAACAGCTTGTCGTGATCGGTTCCGCCGAGGTAGCCGAGGCTGGTCGCCGGGCCGCGGCAGGCCGGCTGGCCCTTGCCGGTCGCGGTCACGTCGCGGTCCCCGTCGAAGAGCCGGACCGCCATTTCCGGCACGATCCGCCCGCCCGTGCGCAGCCGGCGTTCGCGTGTGTCGTTGACCGTGGTGGCGCTCAGCATCCCGGTTTCGTTGGAGCCGTAGAACTGCAGGATCGTCGCGCCGGTGAGTTCCTCGAACTCGGCCGCCGGCCGGTAGGGCAGCGCCTCACCGCCGGTGAACACGACCCGCAGCGAGCTCAGGTCGTGGTCGCGGGTCGCGGGATCCGCCATCAGCATGGTCAATTGCGTACTGACACAGCACAATACGGTGGCCCGGTGTTGGGCTATCGCCTCGCAGGTCGCCCGCGTGCTGAACCGGTCCAGGATGACGGCGGTGGCGCCGAGATAGATCGGCGTGGTGTGGCTGGTCCATAACCCGAATCCGAACGGTGTCGGGATGACCGGCAGGAAAACGTCCTCCGACGTCAGCAGCCCGTTGGCGACGGCCTTCTGGTGGAAGTAGTGCCAGCGATTCTGTGTGTGCACCACGCACTTGGGCAGCCCGGTGGTGCCGGATGTCGAGTTGATGAGGAATACATCGTCGGGCCCGAGTCGGGATTCGGGGGCAAGCGCCTTCCGCGCCGCCCGAACGTCGAGTCGCGGCGAGCCGGCGGGCGAGTCCAGCGTCAGGGTGGGGAGCGCAAGCTCCCCGGCGACGTGCGCCGCGGTCGCCCCACGCAGTTGGTCGCTGATCAGGATTTTCGGCTGGGCGCTGCGCAGTATCGCCGTGACTTCACGGGCTCCGGCGCGCGCGCCGACGCCGACGACGACCGCCCCGCACCGCTCGATCGCGACGAACAGCGCGTGCAGGGCCGCGGAGTCGCCGTGCCACACCGCCGCGCGGTCGCCGGGCTCGATCCCCGCGCCGGCCAGTCTCTCGGCCAGAGCGCTTGCGGCATCGTCGAATTGGCGCCAGCTCAGCGCTGTCCCGGCATGGTCGACATAGGCAAGGCGGTCCGGCGACCGTTCGGCGTTGCGGCGTACCGCGTCCGACAACGTCGTGTCCGACCAGAAGCCGCAAGCATGAAACCGG
>NZ_LZJJ01000077.1:0-9677 GCF_001667625.1 Mycobacterium sp. E1715 | reverse complement strand
GATCGATGCGCGCGCAGTACCTGGACCGGATGGACATCGAGCGCGAGCGCGGGATCACCATCAAGGCGCAGAACGTGCGGTTGCCCTGGAAGGTCGGCGACGAAGAGTACGTCCTGCACCTGATCGACACCCCCGGGCACGTGGACTTCACCTACGAGGTGTCGCGGGCACTGGAGGCGTGCGAGGGTGCGGTGCTGCTGGTCGACGCGGCCCAGGGCATCGAGGCGCAGACGCTGGCCAACCTGTACCTGGCGCTGGACCGCGACCTGCACATCATCCCGGTACTCAACAAGATCGACCTGCCGGCCGCCGACCCGGACCGCTACGCGGGCGAGATCGCCCACATCATCGGCTGTGAGCCCGGCGATGTGCTGCGGGTGTCCGGCAAGACCGGCGAGGGCGTCGCCGACCTGCTCGACCACGTCGTGCGCGAGGTGCCGCATCCGCGGGGCGACGCCGACGCGCCGACCCGCGCGATGATCTTCGACTCCGTCTACGACATCTACCGCGGTGTGGTGACCTACGTCCGGGTGATGGACGGCAAGATCGTCCCGCGGGAGCGCATCCTGATGATGTCCACCGGCGCCACCCACGAGCTGCTCGAGGTCGGCATCGTCTCGCCCGAACCGAAAGCCAGCGCGGGCCTGGGGGTGGGCGAGGTCGGCTACCTGATCACGGGCGTGAAGGACGTCCGCCAGTCCAAGGTCGGTGACACGGTGACGACGGCCCGGCACGGCGCCACCGAGGCGCTGACGGGATACCGCGAACCCAAGCCGATGGTCTACTCGGGCCTGTATCCGGTGGACGGCTCCGATTACCCCGTTCTGCGTGACGCCCTGGACAAGCTGCAGCTCAACGACGCGGCGCTGACCTACGAGCCGGAAACGTCGGTGGCGCTGGGCTTCGGCTTCCGGTGCGGGTTTTTGGGCCTGCTGCACATGGAGATCACCCGCGAGCGCCTGGAGCGCGAATTCGACCTGGACCTGATCTCGACGTCGCCCAACGTCGTCTACCGGGTGATCAAGGAGGACGACACCGAGATCGTGGTGACCAACCCGTCGGACTGGCCCGAGGGCAAGGTGCGCACGGTCTACGAACCGGTCGTCAAGACCACGATCATCGCGCCCAGCGAGTTCATCGGCACCATCATGGAGCTGTGCCAGGCGCGCCGCGGCGAGCTGGGCGGCATGGACTACCTGTCGCCCGAGCGGGTCGAGTTGCGCTACACGATGCCGCTCGGCGAGATCATCTTCGACTTCTTCGACTCGCTGAAGTCGCGCACCCGCGGCTACGCCAGCCTGGACTACGAGGAGGCCGGCGAGCAGGAGGCCCAGCTGGTCAAGGTCGACATCCTGCTGCAGGGCGAAGCCGTCGACGCGTTCAGCGCGATCGTGCACAAGGACGGGGCTTCGGCCTACGGCAACAAGATGACCACCAAGCTCAAGGAGCTGATTCCGCGCCAGCAGTTCGAGGTGCCGGTGCAGGCGGCCATCGGTTCGAAAATCATTGCGCGCGAGAATATCCGGGCAATCCGCAAGGATGTGCTATCCAAGTGCTACGGCGGAGACATCACCCGCAAACGCAAGCTGCTGGAAAAGCAGAAGGAAGGCAAGAAGCGGATGAAGACCATCGGGCGGGTGGACGTGCCGCAGGAAGCCTTCGTGGCGGCGCTGTCCACCGACGCCGGCGGCGACAAGGGCAAGAAGTAGCCGTGCTGCTGATGCGAGCCGTCACTGTCGTCGGTCTCAGCCTGCTGGGCACCGGATGCGTCACGACAGTGGCCGGAACCCCAACCCGCACCGGCCCTCTCGGCGCGTCCGCGTTGCCGCTCGAACAGGTCCTACCGGACGACGCGGAGGTCAGCGTCGCGGTGGGAAACGAGCTGCCGCCCCACAGTCCGCCGCTGGTGGGTGGTATCGAGGTGCTGCCCAACGGGATTCGTGACGCCGGCGGCGCCGCTCCCATCGAATGCCTCGGCGCCGTCGACCCGGCGATGCGCCTCGTCTACGAAACCGGCCCGGTGCGCCGCGTCGCGACGCAGCGCTACTGGAATTACGGCTCCGGCGTGCAGGTGTCCAGCGCAACGGCAGCGGCGATCGAGCTGGCGACCGCGTCCGACGCGCAGCGACTCTTCGCGTCCTTCGTGCAGCAATGGCAACACTGCACGGACACCACGGTCACCATGTACACACACGATGAGAGCGCCACCGAGTTGTACTCGAAGGTGACCGACGTCCGAGTCGACGGGCCGGTACTTTCCGCCACCGTCATCGCCTGGGACAACCATCACACCCCGCCAACCCCGGACGAGCGCGCGGTGGGCACCGCGGGCGACGTCATCGCCGACGTCAAGGTCGCCGTCGCGCCGCACGTGCAGGCCGGGACGCGGGCTGTCGACGTCGTTCAGGCGATGTTGCGAAAAGTCTCGAGCACCAACTGATGTCGATGCGCCGGACGATCCTCGCCTGCCTGTTGACCGTCGCGCTCGCGACGGGCTGCACGGTCGACGGCACCGCGCGGCCCGCGCCGAATCTGAAACCGCACCCGGTGATTGGGCAACCCGTTAAGAAAGTGCTCCTCGATGACGCTGAGCTGTCGAAGCTGCTGGGCCAGTCCTTCGGGAGCAAGAACGAACTCCCGGCGCGGTTCGGCGGTCCCGAGGTGCTGCAGCCGGCCTTCGGCGCGGCCTCGCCCGCCAACTGCGTCGGTGTCACCTCGATGATGGTGAAGGACGCGTACCGATCCGCCGACGTCAAGAACGCCGCGCGGGAGACGTGGTGGAACCAGCGCGGACCGGCGAAGGTGATCAGCGTCGCCGAGGGCGTGGTCGCGCTGTCCAGCACCGGCGGGGCCGCCGCGCTGTTCCAACAGTTTGCACAACAGTGGCGCGACTGTGAGGGCACGACCGTGACCATCGGACGTCCCAGCATCATCATCGACCGCCCCGCGATCGTCTTCTCGGACACCATCTCTGAGGTAAGGGTCTCCGAATCGGTTCTGGCCGCGACCGTTTCGATCGACACCCAATTGCCCGGCATACCGTCGAGCGGGCCCAGGCCCGAGGCGCGCGCCATCGGCGTGCGGGGGAACTGCCTCGTCGAAGTCGAAGTGGCGTTCTTCAATTCGACGCGCTCGTCGGATGAGGGCTCCGGCGATGTGCACCGCAGCGCCATCGACATCGCGCACGCCATGATGGACAAGGTCAGCGGGCTGAGCTGACCGGCAGCTGCCACAAACCTGGGACTTCTCTGGGGGTTGAGCTGTGCTCACGCGTGGGCGACGGCTTCGCCGCGCCGTCGAGCCTAAGCTCGGGTGAAGTGGGAGGTAGCCGAGAAGCGCATGGAAAGAATTTGCGGTAGCGAATTGCCGCCTTCTGCGTTTGTCGCCGTGGCGACCGGTAGAAGCGGCGGCCGGCGAGCACGTTGTTACGCCGTAGCACTCTTGGTCGTGCTGATCTCGGCCACGGGCTGCTCCACCACCGTCGGTGGCGCGGCGCGGGCTCCGGCGAACCTCACGACGCGATTCCTCGACGGGCACACCCTCGAGCGGGTGCTCCTCGGCAAGAGCGCGCTGTCCCGCGTTGTCCGGGAGCCCGTGGAACTCGACCCGGGTTTCCCACCGTTTGTCGGGGGACCCGAGATGTTGGGTCGCGTGCGGTCGGAGGGGTCCGAAAGCTGCCTCGGGGTGGCAGTGATGATGCGGGCGGGCGCCTATCGGTCCGCGAACGTCAAAGCCGTTGCCTTCACTACCTGGCGGCCCACTGCCCCGTCCGGCGCGGCGGTCATCCGCGTGCAGGAGGCCGCCATCGGCCTGCCCACGGCCGATCAGGCCTACGCGCTGTTTTCGACGATCGCCAGGCGGTGGCAAGAATGCGACGGAAAGACCGTCCCCATTGCGGGCGGCAGTCTGCCGCTGGAAGTGAAAGTGAGTCACGTGCAAAGCGCGAGTTCCGTTGTCGCCGCGACTATTTCGACACAGTGGAACATGCCACCGTCGTTTTCGCCGCCAGCGCTTCCCGCTGAGCGGGCTGTCGGTGTCCGGGACAATTGCCTCATCGAAGTTGAGGTCGACTTCTTCGACGCACCAAGCGCATTGCAAGACGGCACGCGTGATGCGAACGCCAGGGCGCTCGACATCGCCCAAGTCATGCGAGACAAGGTGAGCGCGCTGAGCTGATTCGCGGTGTTGATGGCGGCGACCCGCGTCGCCCGGCCTGACGGCCGCGCTCGCGATCGCCGCTACGGATGGCGGCGACCCGCGTCGCCCGGCCTGACGGCCGCGCTCGCGATCGCCGCTACGGATGGCGGCGACCCGCGTCGCCCGGCCTGACGGCCGCGCTCGCGATCGCCGCTACATCGGCGCGTTGGCGGGCTGGAACATCCCGGAGCCGTCGGCCTCCTCCTCGGCGCGGATCACGTGCACCACGGCGTTGATCAGCGCCAGGTGGGTGAACGCCTGCGGGAAGTTGCCCAGGTGCCGGCCGGTCCGTGGCTCGATCTCCTCGGCGTAGAGGTGCAACGGGCTGGCATAGGACAGCAGCCGCTCGCACAACCGCTTGGCCCGCGCCACCTCGCCGATCTCCACCAGGGCCGACACCAGCCAGAACGAGCAGATCGTGAACGTGCCCTCCTCGCCGGACAACCCGTCGTCGGTCTCCTCCACCCGGTAGCGCAGCACCAGGCCCTCCGAGGTGAGTTCGTTGGCGATGGCCAGCACGGTGTTGCGCACCCGCGGATCGTCCGGCGGCAGGAAGCGGGTCAGCACCACGAGCAGCAGCGAGGCGTCCAGCGCGTCGCTGCCGTAGCGCTGGGTGAACACCCCGCGGGCGTCCACCCCGTGTTGCAGGATGTCCTCCTTGATCTCCTCGGCGATCGCCCGCCACTGCTGGGCGTAGCTCTTCTCGCCCTGCCGCTCGGCCAGCTTCGCCCCGCGGTCGAGCGCGACCCAGCACATCACCTTCGACGAGGTGAAGTGCTGCGGCTCGCCGCGGACCTCCCAGATGCCCCGGTCGGGTTCTCGCCAGTGCTTGATGGCCTCCTCGACCTGCTTCTTGAGCACCGGCCACAGCGTCTCGGGGACCTGCTCGCGCGACTTGGCGTGCAGGTAGAAGGAGTCGAGGATGGAACCCCAGATGTCGTGCTGCACCTGGTCGTAGGCGCCGTTGCCGATGCGCACCGGGCGCGCATGGTCGTAGCCGGACAGGTGATGGAGTTCCTCCTCCACCAGGCTGCGTTCGCCGCCCACTCCGTACATCACCTGCAGCGGGTGCCGTTCGTTGCTGTTGGCGCCGGAGACGTCGGCGATGAACGCGAAGAAGTCGTCGGCCTCGCGGTCCAGTCCCAGCGTGTAGAGACCCCACAACGCGAACGTCGAGTCACGCACCCACGCGTAGCGGTAGTCCCAATTGCGTTCGCCCTGAGGCGTTTCCGGAAGCGACGTGGTGCTGGCCGCCAGCAGCGCCCCGGTCGGCGAGTAGGTCAGCCCCTTCAGCGTGAGCGCGCTGCGCTGCAGGTACGCCCGCCACGGGTGGTCAGGGAAGTTGCCGATGTTGATCCACTGCCGCCAGCATTCGGTGGTCTGCCACATCTTGTCGGCGGCCTCTTCGTAGGTCTGCGGCGCCGGATGCTTTGTCCAGCTCAGCGCGACGAACACGTCGTCGCCCTCTTTCATCCGGGTGCGCGCCCGCGCCTCGCGACCCTCCAGCCCGATCCGCAGGTTGCTGGTGAGCCGCAGTGTCGGGTGGGCGTCGGGCTGCTTGGTCGCCCGGGCCACCGCCTCGCCGTACGCATTGGCCGAGTACTCCCAGGTGGCGCCGACGCGGTGGTAGTCGAACGCGGGCTCGCAGCTCATCATCAGCTCGACCGTGCCGCTGACGCAGCGCACCGTGCGCAGCAGGATGTGCTCGGCGTCCCAGTCCATCGGGGTGCGGCGGTGCGTCCTCGACCGGCGCTCGATGTCGTGCCAGGGCCCCATCACCAGCGCGTCGCGCACGATCAGCCACCCGGTGTGGGTTTGCCACGTGGTCTCCATGATCAGGCTGCCCGGCAGGTAGCGGCGGGCCGAGGGCACCGAGACGCCGTAGGGGCCGAGCCGGAAATGGCCGGCGCTGCGGTCCAGGATCGCGCCGAACACGCTGGGGGAGTCCGGCCGGGGCACGCACAGCCATTCGACGGATCCGGCGGGCGAGATCAGGCACGTCGTCTCCCAGTCGGACAGGAACGCGTAGTCGGCGATCGGCGGAAACGGGTTCCGTAGTGCCCCGCTGGAAGCCAGGGGCGCCGGCGCGCTGAAGTCGATGGGTGACGGCAACGTCGCCGGGGCCGTTTCGAATGCCTCCTCGGGCATGGCGTCGGCGGGCTGGTCGTCGGGCTGAGCGTGCAGGACCATCCCGACATCATCATCTGTGGAGCGGTCCCCCGTCCATTTTTTCGCCGACGTGGCGTCACTCTGTGTCAACCGCGGCGTCGGGCGAACCTCGGGGCGTGCTCGGGCAGCGGGCCGATTGCGACGAGGTAGCCGAGCAGTCTCCGCAGGGCTGTGGAGCGGCCCACCAGCCGCACGCCCGGTGGCGCGCGGTCCTCGTTCCGGGCCACCGCCGCGGCGATCACGTTGGCGTGGATCCCCCGTTGCGCGGCCTGCAGCAGCGCGGTGGGCAGCCAGCGGCGCGCCTGCACCCGGGCCAGCCGCCAGACGGGCACCCGACCCGTGCGCAGCGGGCCGGCCAGGATGCGGGCGGCGGCCACCGCGTCGGCCACCGCGAGGTTGATGCCGATCCCGCCGACCGGCGACATCGCGTGCGCGGCGTCGCCGATGAGCAGGACGCCGTCGGCATACCAGCGGCGAAGCCGATTCAGTTGCACATCAAGCAGTTTCACGTCGTCGAATGACGTCAGCGTCCGCACGCGGTCACCCAGCCAGGGCACCATGGCGACCAGCACCCGGTGCAGCGCCTCGATGCCCTCGGCCCGCAGCTGGGTGTCGGTTCCCTTCGGGATGATGTAGGCGATCTGGTAGTAGTCGCCGCGATCGATCACGATGACCGCGTGCCCGGCTCGCAGCACCCCGCCCAGCCCCCGCGGATCCCCGGGATGGCGGGGCAACCGGAACCACCACACGTCCATGGGCGCGCCGAAGCTGTGCGGTTCGAGGCCGACCGCCGAACGCACCGTGGAGGAGCGGCCGTCGCAGGCGACGGTCAGCTCGGCGCGCATGCTCCCAACCTCGCCGGTCTGGTTGCGGTAAGTGACGCCGACGACCCGGTCTCCGTCCCGGATCACGCCGGTCACCTCGGTGCTGCGCAGCAGCCGGAAGCTCGGCTCGGCCTCGGCCGCGGTGGCCACCAACTCCAGGAAGTCCCATTGCGGCACCAGGGCGATGTGCTTGTGGGCGCCGGGCAGGCGGGTCAGGTCGAGCGCCACCGGTTCGTTCTGTATCTCCATGCGGACGGTGTCGATGAGGCGATGCGGGATCTGCGCGAACCGCGCGCCCAAGCCCAGCTCGTCGAGCAGGCGCAGCGTGCTCGCGTGCACGGTGTCGCCGCGAAAGTCGCGCAGGAAGTCGGCGTGCTTTTCCATCACCGTGACGTCAACGCCGGCGCGGGCCAGCAGCAGTCCCAGCACCATCCCCGCCGGGCCGCCACCGACGATCAGGCAGGCCGTCGCCCCGGGCGCGGGTGGCGGGGCGGACATGCGCCGATCTTGGCACATTGGAATTCCACTGCACGGCCGAATAGGGTGAGCCGCGTGACCGCGTTCCTGAATTGGTGGGACGGCAACGAGCTGTGGCTTTCCGGGCTCGCTTTCGTGCTGCAAGCCATGGTGGTGATGCCGGTCGTGCTCGTCGTGGCCGCGGTCACGGCGGGGCTGCTCGACGGCCTGCTTGGCAAGAGCATCGCCCTGATGCGCCGGGCCCGCCACGCCGGTGAGGCGCCCGGGTAACCCGCATGCCTCGGTCGCACGTGACGTTGATTCTGGTCGCGCTCGTGGTGCTGGTCATCGTCGCGTGGTGGCTGACGCACTGAGCGCGGTTTGCCGGCTCGGCCCCTCGAGCGGTGGCGGGCATGCCGATTCCTGTTAGGCTTCCCGCCATGCATGTGACATCCGGTGTGGAACGCCATGTCTTCGTGCACTGTTGTCGCTGACTGCCAAACCCGTGTGCGGTCTGGTATGGGGTTCGTGAGGTCTCCCTCCGTTTAAAGGCGCCTTTCCGCAGCAACGGGACAATCGTCCGTAAGTCCCCGTCCTGGAAGGCCCGAATGCCCAACCACATCGCAAGGCGTTGGCGACCGGCGACCATCTTCGCCCTCGTCGTGGCGGTCATCGCGGGGTGTAGTGGTGGGCCCAGTGACGTCGTGGGGGGGAGCGGCCCGAACAACGCGCGCACGAGCATCACTCTGGTCGCCTACTCGGTCCCAGAACCCGGCTGGAGCAAGGTGATTCCGGCGTTCAACGCCGCCGAGGAGGGCAAGAGCGTCCAGGTGATCACCTCCTACGGCGCCTCGGGCGACCAATCGCGCGGAGTCGTCGACGGCAAGCCCGCGGACGTCGTGAATTTCTCCGTCGAACCCGACATCACCCGATTGGTGAAGGCGGGCAAGGTCTCCAAAGACTGGAATACCGACGCCACCAAGGGAATTCCGTTCGGTTCGGTCGTCACCCTGGTGGTGCGCAAGGGCAACCCGAAGAACATCAGGGACTGGGACGACCTGCTGCGGCCGGGGGTGGAGGTCATCACGCCCAGCCCACTTAGTTCGGGATCGGCCAAATGGAACCTGCTGGCGCCGTACGCGGTCAAGAGCGAAGGGGGCAGCAACGCCCAGGCCGGCGTCGAGTTCATCAGCAAGTTGGTGCATGAACACGTCAAGCTGCGTCCCGGTTCGGGGAGGGAGGCCACCGATGTTTTCGTCCAGGGCAGTGGGGACGTGCTGATCAGTTACGAGAACGAGGCGATCGCCACCGAGCGCGCAGGCAAGCCGGTCGAGCACATCAACCCGCCGCAGACGTTCAAGATCGAGAACCCGGTGGCGGTGGTCACCACCAGTCCCCACCTGGACGCCGCTGTCGCCTTCAAGAACTTCCAGTACACGGCCGCCGCGCAGAAGGTGTGGGCACAGGCCGGTTTTCGGCCCGTCGACCCGGCCGTCGCCGCCGAATTCCGCGCCCAGTTTCCGGCGCCGGCGAAACTGTGGACGATCGCCGACCTCGGCGGCTGGACCGCGGTCGACCCGCAGCTTTTCGACAAGAGCACCGGCAGCATCACCAAGATCTACACGCAGGCCACCGGATGACGGCCGCGATCACGCCTGACCCCCAGGCGATCAGGCCCGAGCTCGGCGATCCCGCCGGTTACCCCGGGCGCGGGCCGGTCAAGGCCCGGCGGGCCCGCGGCACCACGTCGCTGCGCGTCGGCGTCGCGACGCTGTGGCTGTCGGTGATCGTGCTGCTGCCGCTGGCCGCGATCGCCTGGCAGGCCGCCGGCGGCGGCTGGCACGCCTTCTGGCTGGCCGTCAGCTCCAACGCGGCGCTGGAGTCGTTCCGGGTGACGCTGACCATTTCCGCCGGCGTTACCGTGGCCAACCTGGTGTTCGGCCTGGTGATCGCCTGGGTGCTGGTGCGCGACGACTTCGTCGGCAAGCGGCTCGTCGACGCGATCATCGACCTGCCGTTCGCGCTGCCCAC
>NZ_LZJJ01000076.1:0-545 GCF_001667625.1 Mycobacterium sp. E1715 | reverse complement strand
TCCGAAACCGTGCGCGACGCCATCGGCATCCTGCGCGAGTACGAGGTGTCCCAGATGCCCGTGGTCGGCGCCGAGCCGCCGGTGATGGCCGGCGAGGTCGCGGGCAGCGTCTCCGAGCGCGAGCTGCTGTCGGCCGTCTTCGAGGGCCGGGCCAAGTTGGCCGACGCCGTCGCGCTGCACATGAGCCCGCCGCTGCCGATGATCGGCGCGGGGGAGTTGGTCAGCGCGGCGGGCAAGGCCCTGCGCGACTGGGATGCGTTGATGGTGGTCGAGGAGGGCAAACCCGTCGGGGTGATCACCCGATATGACCTGCTCGGCTTCCTTTCGGACGGGCCGCGGCGACGCTGACGACGCGCCCGTCCGGCGCGTGACGATGTCTCGCCCGGCCGCTGTGCGCTCGGGTACTGTAATGCCGCCTGGTTCAGCTGGTCCGCAGTGGAAGGGGTGCTCGTGACCGATCAACCGCCGCCCGGCGGCGACTACCCGCCGCCGCCGCCCGGATCACCCGGCGGTCAGCAGACCCCGCCCGCGTCGTCGACACCGGC
>NZ_LZJJ01000075.1:0-12664 GCF_001667625.1 Mycobacterium sp. E1715 | reverse complement strand
CCACCGTGCGGGTGCCGTGGGGCAACATGTACGAGTTCATCAACCTGACCTGCATGTGCGGGCTGCTCGCCGGGGCGTTCGTGTTGCGCCGCCCGCAATACCGCCCGCTGTGGGTCTTCCTGCTGGTGCCGGTGCTGATCCTGCTCACGGTGTCCGGGCGCTGGCTCTACACCAACGCCGCCCCGGTGATGCCCGCGCTGCAGTCCTACTGGCTGCCCATCCACGTCTCGGTGGTCAGCCTGGGCTCCGGGGTGTTCATGGTCGCCGGCATCGCCAGCATCCTGTTCCTGTTGCGCACCTCACGGCTGGGGGAGCCGGGCGCCGAGGGCGCCCTGGCCCGGATCGTGCGGCGCTTCCCCGACGCGCAGACGCTGGACCGCGTCGCCTACCGGACCACGATCTTCGCGTTCCCGGTCTTCGGGTTCGGGGTCATCTTCGGCGCGATCTGGGCGGAGGAGGCGTGGGGGCGGTATTGGGGCTGGGACCCCAAGGAGACCGTGTCCTTCGTCGCCTGGGTGATCTACGCCGCCTACCTGCACGCCAGGTCGACGGCGGGGTGGCGGGACAGGAAGGCGGCCTGGATCAACGTCGCGGGGTTCGTGGCCATGGTCTTCAATCTGTTCTTCGTTAACCTGGTGACCGTGGGCCTGCATTCGTATGCGGGCGTGGGGTGACCGCCAGCGACCGACCCAAGTAACGCAACAAGGGGGAGTGCACGTGTCCGACCATCCGTTGACGGGCGTGGGGGCGCCCGAGGAACCGACCACGCAAATGCCTCCGCAGGGGCCGGCTGCCTCGCCCGTGAACGCCGACGAACCGCCCGCCGACGGCGGCGATGCGCCGACCCGCGCCTTCGCCGGGTTCCGCACCGAACGGCGGCCCGAGCGGCGGGAGGCGGCGCCGCCGACCACGCCCCGGCCCGCGGGTATGCCGCCCTGGGATTCCACCCCGGTGACCGGAATCCCGCGGGTCGACCCGACGGCGTACGGCGCCTACTACAACGGCCCGGCCGCCGCGCCGCCCCCGCAAGCCCCGCCGCGGCCGGAGCCGCTGCCGCACACGCCGTACCCCGAGCTGTCCACCGGGATGCTGCTGCGGCCGGTCAAGCCGCCGCCGTCGGAGGGCTGGCGCCGGCTGCTCTACGAGGTGTCCGGCCACCTGATCAACCTCGGTGAGAGCCCGCGGGCCGCCCGCTACAACAACCTGGTGGCGCAGGTGAACCGGCCACTGCGCGGCTGCTACCGGATCGCGCTGGTGTCGCTGAAGGGCGGCGTCGGCAAGACGACGATCGCCGCGACGGTGGGCGCCACCTTCGCCTCCATCCGGGGTGACCGGGTGGTCGCGGTCGACGCCAACCCCGACCGCGGCACGCTGAGCCAGAAGATCCCGCTGGAGACCGCGGCGACGGTGCGTCAGCTGCTGCACGACGCCGGGAGCATCGAGCGATACAGCGATGTCCGCCGCTACACCTCGAAGGGGCCGAGCGGCCTGGAGGTGCTGGCCTCGGAAACCGACCCGTCGGTCTCGGAGGCGTTCAGCGCCGAGGACTACAGCCGCGTCCTGGACGTCCTGGAGCGGTTCTACGGACTGGTCCTCACCGACTGCGGGCCGGGGCTGCTGCATTCGGTGATGTCCTCGGTGCTGGAGAAGGCCGACGTTCTGGTCGTGGTCAGCTCCGGATCCATCGACGGGGCGCGCAGCGCGTCCGCGACGCTGGACTGGTTGGACGCACACGGCCACGAGGAGATGGTGCGCAACTCGATCGCGGTCATCAACGGGGTGCGGTCACGCACGGGCAAGGTCGACATGAACAAGGTGGTCGACCACTTCGCCCGCCGCTGCCGCGCGGTCCAGGTGGTGCCGTTCGACCCCCACCTCGAAGAGGGCGCCGAGATCGAGCTGGACCGGCTGAAGAGGTCGACGCGCGAGGCGCTCACCGAACTGGCGGCCATCGTCGCCGATGGGTTTCCGGGGGATCAGCGCAACCCCGGGGTCGCGTAGCGCCTCAGCGGGGGTTGTTGTCGTCGTGGCCCAACCGCCGCAAGAATTCCGGATCGTCGTCGGGTCCGATCACGCGCGTCTTCGGCCGGTTGATTTGCGACCGCGCCGCACGCCAGCCAACGTAGATCAGCGTCCCCAAAATCAGGACGAGCAGCAGGTAGAGCACTCAACACCTCCTCGAACGAATATACCCGCGCCGTAGGCTCTCCCCTGTGTCAGAAGCAGCCAGCGACAACGCCCCAGGCGACGGCCAGGGCCGGGCGCCGGGCGCCGGCCGCCGGGCCGTCATCGACGTTCTGCTCTACGCCGCGGCGCGCCTGCTGCTGGCGGTGATGCTCGCCGCCGTGATCTACGGGGTGGCGCGCTTGATGGGGGTCAGCCAGTTCCCGGTCGTGGTCGCCGCGTTGTTCGCGCTGATCATCGCGATGCCGCTGGGTATTTGGCTGTTCGGCCCGTTGCGCCGTCGCGCCACCGCGTCGCTGGCGGTGGCAGGCGAGCGCCGGCGCCGGGAGCGCGAACAATTGCGGGCCCGGCTGCACGGCGAGCCCGCGCCCGACGAGCGCCCGGCCGATCAGTAGTTGGGCATCCGCACGACCTGCGCGGCATAACTGAGGCCCGCGCCGTAACCGATCAGCAGGGCCAGGTCGCCGGGCTTGGCCTCCCCGGTCTCCAGCAGCTCGGCCATCGCCAGGGGGATCGAGGCCGCCGAGGTGTTCCCGGTGTGCTCGATGTCGTTGGCGACGACGGCGTCCGGCCGCAACTCCAGGCTCTTGGCCAGCACCTCGTTGATGCGGCTGTTGGCCTGATGGGGCACGAACACGTCGATCTCGTCGGGTCTGATGCCCGCCGCGTCCATCGCCTGCCGGCCGACCTTGCCCATCTCGAACGCCGCCCACCGGAACACCGCGCTGCCCTCCAGCCGCAGGAACGGGCGGGGACCGGTGGGGGCGTCCATGTAGTCGATCCAATCGATGTCCTGCCGGATCGCCAGGGCCTGTTCGCCGTCGCTGCCCCAGATGGTGGGCCCGATGCCCTGGTCGGGTGTCTCGCCCACCACCACGCCCGCCGCGCCGTCGGCGAAGATGAAGCAGTTGGTGCGGTCCTGCATGTCCACCGTGGGGGACAGCTTCTCCGAACCGAGGACCAGCACCTTGGCGGCGGTCCCGCCACGGATCATGTCGGCCGCGACGCCGAGCGCGTAGCCGAAGCCGGCGCAGCCCGCCGAGACGTCGAACGCGGGCACGCCCGTGGCGCCCAACGCTGCGGCGACGGCCGGGGCGCACGCCGGGGTCTGCAGGAAATGGGTGCTGGTGGCGACGATGACGCAGTCGATGTCGGACGGCGTCAGCCCCGCGGTCGCGATCGCCTGCCGCCCGGCCTCGGTGGCCATGGACGCGGCGGATTCGTCGCGGGCGGCGAACCGGCGGGTCTTGATCCCGGTGCGGGTGAAGATCCACTCATCGGACGATTCGATGTTCTCGCATATCTCGTCGTTGGTGACCACCCGTTCGGGGCGGTACGCCCCGACGCTGAGCAATCCGATGTTCTCCGGTCCTCTGGTCGCGGCGATCTGCTTCACTGCTGTCCCCGATCGGTGTCGTCGATGAACGGCCGTTGATCGCCGGCCGACCACCCATTGTTATCCGATCCGTCGCCGGCGCGGGCAGTACCGACACATCCGGGGATTCAGCCGGCCAGCGCCAGGGCCGCCGCCACCGCGATCGCCCAGGCCACCATGGCCAGCCCGGTGTCCCGCAGCACGGGAATCAGCTCCGGACCGCCGCGCCCCGACCGCACCGGGCCCGCCGCGCGCAGCGCCAGGGGCGTGGCAACGAATCCCACTGCGCACCACGGCGTCGCGGCCATCAGCACCAGGGTCAGCAGCCCCGCGGTCGCCAGCAGCCCCTGGTAGAGGATGCGGGTGCGGGCATCGCCCAGCCGCACCGCCAGGGTGATCTTTCCCGATTGCGCGTCGGTCGGAATGTCGCGCAGGTTGTTGGCCACCAGCACCGACGACGACAGCGCCCCGATCGAGACCGCCAGCGCCAGCCCCACCCAGTCCACCCGCAGCGCCTGGGTGTACTCGGTGCCGAGCACGGCCACCAGCCCGAAGAACACGAACACCGCGACCTCGCCGAAACCCGCGTAGCCGTAGGGTTTCGAGCCGCCCGTGTACAGCCACGCGCCGGCGATGCACACCGCGCCCACGGCGATCAGCCACGGCGCGCTGACGAGCGCGAGGGCCAGGCCGGCGGCCGCCCCGAGCGTCAGGCTCGCCACCGCCGCGGCGAGCACCGATCGCGGGGTGGCCAGCCGCGAGCCCACCAGGCGCATCGGGCCGGCCCGGTCGTCGTCCGTGCCGCGGATGCCGTCGGAGTAGTCGTTGGCGTAGTTGACGCCGACGGTCAGCGAGACCGCGACGGCCAGCGCCAGCAGCGCCTTCCACCACACCGCCGATCCCAGCCACGCCGCCGCGCCGGTGCCCGCGACCACCGGCGCCACCGCGTTGGGCAGCGTCCGCGGCCGCGCACCAGAGATCCATTGCCCGAAATTGGCCACGAGGACATCCTGCCAGCACCCCGCCCCCGCCCCCGCGCCCACGATCCGGTGCGGGCCATGCACCAGAATGGGCGGATGCTCGGAGTCATCGGCGGCAGCGGCTTTTACACGTTCTTCGAGTCCGACACCCGCGTCGTCGACGTCGACACCCCGTACGGGCCGCCGAGCGCGCCGCTCACCGTCGGCGCCGTCGGCGGACACGAGGTCGCGTTCCTGCCCCGGCACGGGACCAGCCACCAGTTCTCGGCGCACACCGTGCCGTATCGGGCCAACATGTGGGCGCTGCGCAAGCTCGGGGTGCGACGAATCTTCGCGCCCTGCGCCGTCGGCAGCCTCGAGCCCGACAACGGTCCGGGCGCGGTCGTGGTGCCCGATCAGCTGGTCGATCGCACCAGCGGCCGCCCCGACACCTACTTCGATTCCGGCGGCATCCACGTCGACTTCGCCGACCCGTACTGCCCCAGCCTGCGCGCCGCCGTGACCGGCCTGCCGGGCGTGGTCGACGGCGGCACGATGGTGGTGATTCAGGGGCCGCGGTTCTCCACCCGCGCGGAGAGCCGGTGGTTCGCCTCGGCCGGGTTCGCCTTGGTGAACATGACGGGTTACCCGGAGGCGGTGCTGGCTCGGGAACTCGAAATGTGCTATGCGACAATCGCTTTGGTCACCGACCTGGATGCCGGGGTGGCGCCGGGTGAGCGCGTGACCGCCGTCGAGGTGTTCGCCGAATTCGAGAAGAACATCGGGGGATTCAAGGAGCTGGTGCGCCAGGCGATCGGCCGGGTGGCGAGCGAACGCAATTGCACGCACTGCCTGCCGCACACCGGGGTCACGCTGCCCGTCGAGTTGCCATGAGGGTGTTGCTCACCGGTGCGGCCGGTTTCATCGGGTCGCGGGTGGCCGCGGCGCTGCGGGCGGCGGGCCACGACGTGGTCGGCGTCGACGTGTTGCTGCCCGCGGCGCACGGCCCGAATCCGGTGCTGCCGCAGGGATGTCACCGCGTCGACGTCCGCGATGCCGACGCCCTGGCGCCCCTGCTGGACGGGGTGGACCTGGTTTGTCATCAGGCGGCGATGGTCGGGGCGGGCGTGGACGCAGCCGATGCCCCCGCCTACGGCGGCCACAACGATTTCGCCACGACGGTGCTGCTGGCGCAGATGTTCGCCGCGGGGGTGCGCCGCCTGGTGCTGGCCTCGTCGATGGTGGTGTACGGGCAGGGCCGCTACCACTGCGGGCGGCATGGGGACATCGACCCGCTGCCGCGGCGGCGCGAAGACCTCGAAGCCGGGATCTTCGAACACCGCTGCCCGATCGGCGGCGAGGAGCTGCAGTGGCGCCTCGTCGCCGAGGAAGCGGCGCTGCGGCCGCGCAGCCTGTACGCGGCCAGCAAGACCGCGCAGGAGCACTACGCCCTGGCGTGGTCGGAGTCGACGGGCGGGTCGGTGGTGGCGCTGCGCTACCACAACGTCTACGGCCCCGGCATGCCGCGCGACACGCCGTATTCCGGGGTGGCGGCGATCTTCCGGTCGTCACTCGAAAAAGGCGAACCACCAAGGGTTTTCGAGGACGGCGGCCAGATGCGGGACTTCGTCCACGTCGACGACGTCGCCGCCGCCAACCTCGCGGCCACCCAGCACACGGACGGATTCACCGCGGTGAACGTCTGTTCGGGGCGGCCGGTCTCGATCCTTGAGGTGGCCGGCGCGCTGTGCGATGCGCGCGGTGGTTCACCGGCGCCGGTGATCACCGGCCAGTACCGCAGCGGCGACGTGCGCCACATCGTCGCCGACCCGGCCCGGGCGGCCGAGGTGCTGGGTTTCCGGGCGCGCGTCGGCCCGGCCGAGGGCCTGCGGGAGTTCGCGTTCGCCCCGCTGCGCTGAGCCCATCAGGGCTGTGGCGGGCGGTAGATCTTGGGTTTCTGAAGGGGTATCTGCCGCGTCGCGGAGTCGTCGCCCCGGAAGATCCGGGGGCCGGTGCTGATCCGGGTGGTCGCCGCGGCCGACGGTGTGGCGGCCTGGCCCACCGGCACGCGCGCCCGGGGTCCGGTGGGAGCGCCGCCCGCCGGGGCGGCGGCCTTGCGGGCGATGCGGCGGCGGCGCAGGCGCCGGCCGCGGAGCTGCCCGGTGACGATGGCCGCCCCCAGGATGCACAGCGCAAGGCCGCACAGGGCCACGTCGAAGGTGCTGGTGATCTGCTGGGCGAGGTTGTTTCCGTAGACCGGGTGTTGCGCCGGGGAGGTCGGTGAGTCCGCGAATCGCGGTGCCAGCACCACGCCCACCACCACCCGCGCGACGCTCAGTGTGGCGACCAGCCCGCACAGCGACGAGATCAGTCGCGCGGAGCGGGTGGCGTCGGCCAGGTTGATGCGCAGCCAGATCGCCAGCAGCGCGGTGGTCAGATCGAACCCGGCCAGCACCACGCTGTCGTAACGCGAGAAGGGGTAGTTCAGGCTCACGGAGACGAAGAGATCGGTCAGCCGCATCACCATCGAACCCAGGCCCCATACGGCGATGAGCAGCAAGCCATTTCGGGCCGCCGCCCGCCAGGCGCTCTCCTCGGCCCCGGTGGTGTTCCGATGACCAAAGAGGGTCCGCGGCGCGAACACGGCCCCGGCCGCGGCCCACGCCAGGTAGCCCTCGAAGCCGACCCCGGCGGTCGAGGTGTTCTGCGCGATGCCGTGGAACGCGTCGATGTCCCGCCCCAGCGGCAGGCTCCACACCAGGACGCCGGCGACCGCCGTCGAGGCGCCGAGCGCGACCGTGGCCAGCCGGGCGGATCTGGTGCCGCGCAGCAACCACCTGGCGGCGACCAGCACGGCGACCAGGGCCACCACGCCGTACACCACCGCCGTCACGATGACCGCGACGTTCTGCTTGCCGAACGCGGCGGCGCCTCCGGTGTTCTGCAGCGCGTACCGCACCCGCCAATACAGGTTGAAGCCAAAACTGAGCACCGCCAACGCCATCGACGCATAACCGATGAGCCGGGCCGCCCTCAGCCAGCCGGCGTACTCATCGCCCTCGGGCACCGGTCCCGAGCGGGCGCCGTTGGCGACCGCTTGCGCGCTCAGCAGCGACCCGGCGATGCCCACCCACGCCCCGGGCCCCACGCCGCCCGGCACGTTCACCGTGCCGCCGAACCGGACGGTCTCGAACGCGTCGAACCCGACGAACGCCAGCACCAGAAGCGCGTAGGGGATGTTGAGCGCCAGGCGAAGCCGGCCCGCCCTGGCGGGGTTGAACCGCGCGCCCGACGTCCTCCAGGAACCGGCTACCGCGACGGCGACGAGGGAGAGCACCGTCACCGCCAGCAGCGCGGCGAACAGGACCGGCTTGCTGCCCGGAATCCCCACGCCGAAATACAGATTCCACGGCAGGAAGAGGGCGATGACGAGCAGCGCGACGGCGGTCAGGTCGCCGGCCCAGCGGCGGCGGGTCGGATCGGGCGTTGCGGCCGCGGCGTTCGGGCCCGGCCGGACGATGCGGGTGGTCTCCTGCGCCTGTCGTTGAATGGGGCCGGTGGGCGCGTCGTCGCTGCTCTGGCTCACCATGCCCCCCGCAAATCAACGACGATCGCCTGCTGCGCAGCTTCGGTTGCGCGGCGGGCGAATACCCTGCCGGGGCGGCCGCACTGCTCGCTTGCGAACATAATCTCCGTTCGGACGCCGTGGCAGATTCCCCGGCGACCGTCCTGTGGTTCGAGAAGCTGGTTACGCTGCGCTATAGGCAAACCTTGTCGCCCGAATAACGGATACTGCCAACGGTATCGCAAGTGTAATGATGCCGGGACATTGCTGGTCGTGGGGTGGCCAGCCGAAGGAGAACCGGGATGGACGTCGTGTTGGGGGTCGCGGTCACGGGCCCCGTCGCCCGCTTGGCGCTTGTCGGGCCGGGCGCCGACGTGATCGACCAATCCGTCGTCGACCTGGAGGACAACCCGGTCGGCAAACTCACCGAGACGGTGGTCGGCACCAATCGGCTGCTGGCGGACGAGAACCACCGGCTGGTGGGCACCCGGCTGTGCTGGAACGACGATCCGCTGGCCGGGCAGCTGCGGCAGGCGCTGGAGAACTCCGGCGTCCCCAACGTCGCCGTGCTCTCCGAGTCACAGGCGGTGGCCGCCCTGATGCGCGCGGCCGGGCGCCCCGGCGCCGCGCTGGTGATGAACGACGCGACGGCGACGCTGTCGGTGCCGGGCTCCGCCGAGGACCAGGACGCACCGCCGACCGTGCTGGCCCAGCAGCCGCTGGCCGGCGGCGACGCCACCGCCACCTTCGACACGATGATGGCCCAACTCGGGAACCGGCCGGACGCCCCGGGCGAGGTGTACCTGGTGGGCGATTCCGCCGAGCTGACCCGGGTCGCCGACCAGTTCCGCGATGCGTCGACCATGCGGGTGCAGGTCGCCGAGGACCCGTCTTTCGCGGTCGCCCGGGGCGCCGCCATGGCGGCCGCGGCGCAGACGGCGTTGTCGGCCGGGGATGCGACGGCGATGGCTCCGGCGGTGGGGCTCACGGGCGACGAGACCGCGATGGCGCCGGCCACGGGGCCCACCGGGGACGAGACGACGGTGGTGCCCCCGCCGGCCGCCGAGGAACCGCAGCTGGCGTACTCGATGACCGAGGACGCCGAGCCGTTCGCCGGCGACGATTACGACCCCGAATACGACGAATACGACGGATACGACGACTTCGATCAGACCGAGGCCATCCCCTCGCGGCTCAGCCGCCGGTCCCTGGTGGTCGGCAACGCCGTGATCGCCTTCGCCGTCATCGGTTTCGCGTCGCTGGCCGCCGCGGTGGCCATCGCGGTGCGTCCCACCGCGAGCCAGCAGCCGGTGGTGGGCCACCAGAACGCCGCCCCGGGCAAGTTCATGCCGTTGTTGCCGACGCAGCAGCAGGCGCCGGTGCCCCCGCCTCCGGCCGACCAGCCCAACGCCGGTTTCCAGGGTGGCGTGATCCCGGACGCCAATGGCCTTCTTCCGGCGCAGGGCACCTCGCCCGGCGCGGGTGTCCCGGCCGCGCCCGCCCCGGTGGCGCCCGACGTGCCCGGCGTCGTCCCCAACCCCAATCCCGCTGTGCCCGTTCCGATCCCGGTCATCGTTCCCGTCCCGATATATCCGCCGCCCTTCAACCCGCCGACGACCACGCCGCCGACGATCACAACCACCACCACCACGACGCCGACGATCACCACCACCACAACGACGCCCACGACCACGGAGCCGTCCACCACCACGCCCACCACGACGGTGCCGACGACGACCACCCCGCCTACGGTGACGACCACGACGCCGCCGACGAACACCAAGACCCCGCTCACCTCGACGCAAACGCCGACCACCGCGGCGCCCCCGCCCAGCACCCACGAAACGACGGTGGCGCCGCCGCACACGCAGACCCAGCAACCGCAGACCCAGCAACCGCAGACGCTCGCCCCGCAGCAGCCTCACCCCCATCGCGGGTTCTGAGCCGGTGATGCCCAACGCGGTCACGGTGGTGCTGCCCTGCCTGAACGAGGAGGAGTCACTGCCGGCCGTGCTGGCCGCCATCCCCGCCGAATACCGGGCGTTGGTGGTCGACAACAACAGCACCGACGACACCGCCGCGGTGGCGCGGCGGCACGGCGCCGAGGTGGTCGCCGAGCCGCGGGCCGGGTACGGCTCGGCGGTGCACGCGGGCGTGCTCGCCGCGACCACCCCGATCGTCGCGGTCATCGACGCCGACGGCTCGATGGACGCCGGTGACCTGCCGCGCCTGGTCGCCGCGCTCGAGCAGGGCGCCGACCTGGTGATCGGCCGGCGCCGGCCGGTGCCCGGGCTGCATTGGCCGTGGGTGGCCCGGGTCGGCACCGTGGTAATGAGCTGGCGGCTGCGCACCCGCCACGGATTGCCGGTGCACGACATCGCGCCGATGCGGGTGGCGCGGCGCGAGGCGCTGCTGAACCTCGGCGTCGCCGACCGGCGCTCGGGCTATCCGCTGGAGCTGCTGGTGCGCGCGGCGGCAGCCGGTTGGCGCGTGGTCGAGCTCGACGTCAGCTACGGTCCCCGCACCGGCGGGACGTCGAAGGTCAGCGGGTCCCTGCGGGGGAGCGTCACGGCGATCCTGGACTTCTGGAAGGTGATCTCGTGACCTTGCCGGTGACGCTGCTGGTGGTGGCCAAGGCGCCGGAGCCGGGCCTGGCCAAGACCCGGCTCGCGGCCACCGTGGGGGACTTGGTGGCCGCCGAGATCGCCGCGGCCGCGCTGTTGGACACGCTGGACGCGGTCGCCGCCGCGCCGGCGGCGAACCGCGTGGTGGCCATGACCGGCGATCTGGATGCGGCGGCCGGGGCCGCCGAGATTCGGCAACGGCTGCAGGCTTTTACGGTGATTCCGCAGCGCGGTGCCGACTTCGCCGACCGGCTGGCCAACGCCCACGCCGACGCCGCCGACGGCTATCCGGTGGTGCAGATCGGGATGGACACCCCGCAGGTGACCGCCGACCTGCTGACCGACTGCGCCCACCGGCTGCGGGAGGCGCCGGCCGTGCTCGGGCCGGCCGTCGACGGCGGCTGGTGGGTGCTTGGTCTGCGCAGCCCGGCGGCGGCCGAATGCCTGCGCGCCGTCCCGATGTCCCAGCCGGATACCGGATTGCTGACGTATCGAGCGTTGCACGACATGGGAATCGAGCCCTACGCGGCGCCGGTGCTCGCCGACTTCGACGTCGCCGACGACGTGGCCGTGGTGCGCGCGGCCTGCGGCCCGTCCAGCCGCTTCGCGGAGGTCACCCGCGCGGCCGGGCTGTAGCCCGCGAACCGCCGGGGCCGCCTACCAGTTCGTCACGATGACGGTGTTCAGCAGCACGGCGCCGGCGGCGTTGAGCGCCAGCCACACCCGGTGCGACCGGACGGGCAGCAGCGCGGGCGAAGCCGTGAGCCAGATCGTGAATGGCAGCCAGATGCGCTCCACCTCGGCCTTGCTGAGCATGCTCAGGTCGGCGCACGCGATGGCGGCCAGCACGCCCAGCAGCAGCAGGTGAAACCCGGAGCGGCGGCGGATGGCCGCCGCGTCGAACACCCGGCTGACGCCGGCGACGCTGCCCAGGCCGATCGCACACACGACGGACGCCAGGTTGGCCCAGCTCCAATACTGAAACGGGCGGTCCTTGGCGATGCCCTGCCAATACCGTTGCTGCACAAGGTTATAGCCGTCGAACCAGTAGAACCCCGCCACCGCAAAGGTTGACGCCACGGCCACGGCTGCCAGCGTGGCCGGGCCGAGCGCCCGCAGCGCCGCGCGCCAGTCGGCGGCCGAGGCCAGCACCGCCAGCGCCGGCAGGCCCATCAACATCAGGCCGTAGTTGCAGAACACGCCCCAGCCCAGCAGCAGCCCCGCGGCGGCGGCCACCAGCGCGGGGAAGCGGGTTCCGCGGTGCACCGCCACGGCCAGCAGCGCGATGCCCCATGCCGCCACCCCGGCGAAGTAGCCGTCGGCGGAGACCGCGATCCAGATCGCCGTCGGCGCCACCGCCACGAACGGCGCGGCGCGCCGCGCGGTCCGGTCGTCGGCCAGTGCGCGGACGGCGATCAGCACCGCGGCCGCCGCGCTGGACCCGGCCAGCAGGCACAGCAACCCCGCCCAGGCGCCCCCGTGCAGGCCGATCCGGTCCAGCCAGACGAACGTCAGCAGCGCCCCGGGCGGGTGCCCGGAGACGTGGGTGGTCCAGGAGTTCGGTTGGTAGTCGACGATCCGGCTCGCGAAGGTGCGCAGCGTGGCGGGGATGTCGGTGATGCCCGGCACCTGCGACAGGTACTCGTCGCGGGTGGTCAGCCGGCCGGCGAAGCCGCGCTGCCAGCCGTCGATCATCGCCAGCGCGAAGGCCCACCCGCAGGCGGTGGCCCACGTGCTCAGCGTCAGGAGCCGCCACGAAAGGCGTTGCGCCAGAAGTGGTCCCCACACCACCGCGGCGATCGCGATGGCGATGGCAGGCCCGGTGCCCCAGCTGGCGTGAATCTCCCAGGCGCCGAAGATCGGGGCGGCCCCGGTGTGTGTGCCGAACCGCTCCTGGCCGACGTCGGTCCTCGGCCGCACACCCCAGTGCAGCCGCGGCAGCACGAACGCCGCGCCC
>NZ_LZJJ01000074.1:0-7908 GCF_001667625.1 Mycobacterium sp. E1715 | reverse complement strand
GCCCCGGCCCGCCGGGGCCGCGTCCCGCCCCGCCCGGGCAACCGATGTATGCGGGCGGCGGGCGCGCGCCGGCCGCGCCGCCGCCGCCCAACTTCCCGCCGCCGCAGCCCAAGATCGCCGGGGTGGCGTCGCCGCAGACCGAGCTGAGCCGCTCGGCCGCCAAGCCGCCCGAGGTGGCCAACCTGGCGACGAAGATGTTCCAGGCGCTCATGCCGTCGCGGTCCGGGTTCCCGATGTTGAGGCACTGACCGTCGTGGATGTCGACGACCGGCACCCGCCGGCCGTTCACGAAAGTGCCGTTGAGCGAACCGTTGTCGATCGCCAGCCACCGGCCCTGGTCGAAGCGCAGCAACAGGTGCGCGCGGGAGATGAGCGGGTGGGTGATGCGCATGTCGGCGCGCAGATCCCGCCCGACCACGACGTCGTGACCGGCGGCAAAGGTGCGTTCTGACCCGTCATAACGAACGGTCAGGACGGGCGGGGCTGGTGCACTCATCGAACCAACTGTATCGCGTGAAACCAAGGCGACCCTGAGCCCCAAATGTGCGTATGCGGGGCCGCTCTCGTCAGCGCGCTGGGTCGGATTGCCCGCTTCCTCCTCACGCCGCTATGCGGCGCGCATCGTCAGCGCGCTAGCAGATCGGGGGCGCCCGTGACCACGCACTGGGTGCGGGTGTAGATGGTGGCCATGCACTTGTTGCAGTGCGTGCACGCGGAATGCACGCTGTGCGCGGCACCATCGGCGGAGATCCGGTTGATCAGGTCGGGCTCGGCCAACAGCGCCCGGCCCATCGCGACGAATTGGAACCCCTCCGCCATCGCCAGGTCCATGGTTTCCCGGTTGGTGATGCCGCCGAGCAGGATCAGTGGCATCGTCAGCTCGGCGCGGAACAGCTTGGCGTGCCGCAACAAATAGGCCTCGCGGTAGGGGTACTCGCGCAGGAACTTCTTGCCCGTCATGCGCATGCCCCAACTCAGCGGCGGCTTGAACGCCGCGGCGAACTCCTTGAGCGGCGCGTCACCGTGGAAGAGGTACATCGGGTTGACCAGGGAGCTGCCCGCGGTGAGTTCGATCGCGTCCAGCCCGCCGTCGTCCTGCAGCCACTTGGCGGTGGTCAGCGATTCCTCGATGGAGATTCCGCCGCGGACGCCGTCGGTCATGTTGAGCTTGGCGGTGACCGCGATCGGCGTGCCCTCCTTTTCCACCGCGCGGCGCACGGCCATGACGATGGCGCGGGCCACCTTCGCACGGTTCTCCAGCGATCCGCCGAACTCGTCGGTGCGGCGGTTGATCAGCGGCGACAAAAACGAGCTGGCCAAGTAGTTGTGGCCCAAGTGGATTTCGACCGCGTCGAAGCCGGCCTCGATGGCCAGCCGCGCCGCGTTGGCGTGCCCCTCGATGACGTCGTCGATGTCCTCACGGCTCGCCTTCTTGGCGAACCGCATCCCGATGGGGTTGAAGAACCGCACCGGGGCCAGCGCCCTGGCCTTGTTGGTCTTGGCGTTGGCGACGGGACCGGCGTGGCCGATCTGCGCGCTCACCGCCGCGCCCTCGGCGTGAATCGCGTCGGTGAGCCGGCGGAATCCGGGCACCGCCTCCGGCCGCAACCAGATCCCGTTGCCCTCGGTGCGGCCGCCGGGGGAGACGGCGCAATAGGCGACGGTCGTCATGCCCACGCCGCCCGCGGCGGGCAGCCGGTGGTATTCGATCAGGTCGTCGGTCACCAGGGTGTCGGGCGTGCGGGCCTCGAAGGTGGCCGATTTGATGGTGCGGTTGCGCAGCGTGATCGGGCCGAGCTTGGCCGGGCTGAACACGTCCGGAGGGGTTGACATATCCGGAGCTTAATGGCGGCCGCAAGCCCGGCGAAGCCACCTTCCCGCTCCGCGACACATAACCAGTGGCGACGACTCGCCGATTCCGCTCGCACTGGGTTATGTCTCGCGATGCGCCTGCAGGACGGGTTGCCGTCGACGTAGGAGTCGCCCGCCGTGCCAGACTGTCAGGCGTGGGCGCAATCACACTGGACGGCAAGGCCACCCGCGACGAGATCTTTGTCGACCTCAAACAACGGGTCGCCGCCCTGACCGCGTCGGGCCGCACCCCCGGGCTGGGCACCATCCTGGTCGGTGACGATCCCGGGTCGCAGGCCTACGTCCGGGGCAAGCACGCGGACTGCGCCAAGGTCGGGATCACGTCGATCCGCCGGGACCTGCCCGCCGACATCAGCACCGCGACGCTGGAAGAAACCATCGACGAGCTGAACGCGAACCCAGACTGCACCGGTTACATCGTGCAGTTGCCGTTGCCGAAACATCTCGACGAGAACGCGGCCCTGGAGCGGGTCGACCCGAACAAGGACGCCGACGGTCTGCACCCGACGAACCTGGGCCGGTTGGTGCTCAGCGTTCCGGCGCCGCTGCCGTGTACCGCCCGCGGGATCGTGCACCTGCTGCGCCGCTACGACGTCGAGATCGCCGGGGCGCATGTGGTGATCATCGGCCGCGGTGTGACGGTCGGCCGCCCGCTGGGGCTGCTGCTGACGCGCCGTTCCGAGAACGCCACGGTGACGTTGTGCCACACCGGGACTCGCGATCTCGCCGCGTACACGAGGCAGGCGGACATCGTGGTGGCCGCCGTCGGGGTGCCGCACATGCTGACCGCCGACATGGTGCGCCCGGGCGCCGCGGTCGTCGACGTGGGCGTCAGCCGAACCGAGGACGGGTTGGTCGGCGACGTGCACCCCGACGTGTGGGAGGTGGCCGGGCACGTGTCGCCGAACCCCGGCGGTGTCGGCCCGTTGACCCGGGCGTTCCTGCTGAGCAACGTCGTCGAGCTCGCCGAACGGGCATGAGCGCGCGGTCCGTGGTCCGGGCCCAGTGGCCAATCCTGCTGGTGGGCTTGACTTTCGCCACCGCACTCGCACTGGTCGGGGCCAACTTCTGGCGGCGCGGTTCGCTGCTGATCGGCATCGGCGTCGGCCTGGCGGCCGCGCTGCGGCTGGTGCTCTCCGACGAGCGGTCCGGCCTTCTGGTGGTGCGCAGCAAGGGAATCGACTTCGTCACCACCGCGACCGTCGCCGCGGCGATGGTCTATATCGCGTGGACCATCGACCCGCTGGGCACCGGTTAGATACCCGGCACGGCCGGGATCTGCCGCGGCAGTCCGGGCACTTGCCCGGCCATTCCGGGTAGCTGCCCCGCCATGCCGGGCAGTTGTCCCCCCATGCCGGGCATGCCCGGCATCTGCGGGACGGACAGATTGCCACTGGCCAGGTTCGCCATCTGCTCGGGACAGTAGGTCTGTATCGCGATCGTGGTGAACATCCGCGCCATGGCGGGTGACATGCCCCGGCCGGAGACGCTGGACGCGGCCGCGGCGAAGTTGCCGCCCGGCTGGGAGAGCATCGGGCAGATGGACTGGCCCACGGACATCGCGTTCCCGGGTTCGCCGAAGTCGATGCCGGCGTGGTTGAGCGCGTCGATGAAGTTGTCGTCGGGATTGTCCGCCCGCACCGGCGCGGCCAGCGCCGACGCCGCGGTGAGCAGGGCGGCGGCCGCGGCCAGCAGACGAACGGTCAGGGGCTGGTTCCGAAAGACCCCGATCCAGCGGTTCGTTCGTCCCGGTGCCTTCATGCGGCCTCCCCCTCGGTCGTGGAGTGCGCCGGATGCACTCGAATCACGTTGTGAACTCTGAGCTATCACTGTCACGTTTGCGACACGGTGGGGTAAAGGTTCGCACAAATAAGCGTTTTGTGGCCCGGTGGCGGCCGCGGCGTCGATTATTGCGCCGCGTGCCTCGTCAAGCCGCTCGACGGATCGATTCCACACTGTGATCTGACACGGGCGCCGGTGCCGCGCTTTTGCGTGAGAAATGTTTAAGAATCTCCGCACATGACGACTAATCGCAGCCGTCCCCTGGACCCGTCCTTGCAGCGCGGCATCTCGCGCCACGCGTTTCTACGCAGCGCCGTCGGAATGTTGGCCACCGGCGCCGTTTTCGGCACCTCGCGCGCGGCCGCCGACCCCCCGGCCGGTTGGGGCGGCCTGGCGTCCTCCATCGGCGGCAGCGTCGTGCTGCCCGCCAACAGTGCCCAATTCTCAACCAGCAAAAAGGTTTTCAACTCGTTTTACGACAGTTCCTCTCCCGCTGCGGTGGTGACGGTTTCGTCACAGGCGGATGTGCAGAAGGCGATCGCGTTCGCGACGGCCAACAACCTCAAGATCGCGCCCCGCGGCGGCGGCCATTCCTACGTCGGTGCGTCCGCCGCGAACGGCACGATGGTGCTCGACCTGCGCGGACTTCCCGGTGGCGCCAACTTCGACGGCAACAACCTCACCGTGACCCCCGCGACCACCCTGTACGCCATCCACCAGGCGTTGACCGGTGCCGGGCGCGCGATCCCCAGCGGCACCTGCCCCACCGTCGGCGTCGCGGGGCTCGCTCTCGGTGGCGGCATCGGGCCCGACACCCGGCACGCGGGCCTGATCTGTGACGCGCTGCAGTCCGCCACGGTGGTGTTGCCCAGCGGGGACGTGGTAACGGCTTCCGCCAACGACAACCCGGATCTGTTCTGGGCGCTCCGGGGCGGCGGCGGCGGCAATTTCGGCGCGACGACGTCGATGACGTTCTCCACCTTCGCCACCTCGGACAGCGATGTCGTGCGGCTCGACTTCCCGCCCGCGTCGGCGACGCAGGTGCTGGTCGGGTGGCAGTCCTGGCTCAACGGCGCGGACCGAAACACCTGGGGCATCGTGGATCTCATGATCGGCTCCGCCCCGAACTGCCACGTGCTGGCGACCTGTCCCGCGGGAGCGGGCTCGGGCGTGGCCGACGCGATCAAGTCCGCGGTGGGGGTGGCGCCGACCGCCGTGTCGAACAAGACGATGAACCGCACGGATCTGGTGATGTTCCTGGCCGGCGGCAGTTCCAACCCTCCGGCGCGCTCGTTCGTGGCCGGGTCGGACGTCATCGGCCCGGTGGATTCCGCTGCGGCGCACGCGATTGCCACCGCGATCGGGCAGTGGCCCGCCGGCGCCGGACAGGCGTCGGTCCTCGTCGACCCCCTCGGTGGTGCCGTCGCCGACGTGGCCCCGGGCGACACCGCGTTCCCGTGGCGCAATCAGTCGGCGGTTCTGCAGTGGTACGTCGAACCCACGGGCAGCCAGGTCGCCGCCGCGAACACCTGGCTGACCTCCGCACACCAAGCGGTGCAACAGATCTCGGTCGGGGGATACGTCAATTACCTGGAGGCCAACGCCGCCCCGGCGCGTTACTTCGGCTCGAACCTGTCCCGGCTGACGACCGTGCGGCAGAGGTACGACCCGAACCGGATCATGTTCTCCGGGCTGAACTTCTAACGGTTCAGCGCCCCAGCAGACGATTTCTCTGCTCGATGTATTCCTCGTCGGAGATCAACCCCTCGTCGCGCAGCCTGGCGAACTCGCGGATCTCGGCGGCGATTCCCGTCACCACGGTGCGCGGCTCGTCCTCCGCGGGCCCTTCTTCCGCCTTTTCCGCGCCAGTGGACTGGCGGCCGACCGGTTCCGCGGCGAACGGCACGCGGACACGGTTACCCGCGAACGCCTCGCGGATGGCGCGTCCGGCCGTGCCGGCCAGGGCGATCTCGCCGAACGTGCTCTCGAGGCTCGGCGCCGCGACGGCCGCAGCGGCGGGCGCGGCCGGGAGCGCCAACGCGATCGGGCGTACCGCCGGGGTCGCCGCCGCCCAGGTGGGTGGAACGGAAAGGCGGCCGATTGAGTCGGACTCGCCGAGACCGGCGGACACCGTGCGCGACAACACATTCGGCGTGGCCACCGCGTCTGGCGGCGTCACTGACCTGACTATCGACAGGGGCGCGCCGTTCGCATCCCAGTCGCTGACGATGTCGTCCGTGTGCAGACCGGTTTCCGCGCCGACGAGGTCGATGGGCATCGACACCGCTCCCAGTGGGGCCAGCGGGGCGTCGACACCGTAGGCGATCGCGTCGGCGCCGACGTTGATCAGGTCCAACGGTGTGTTCACCCCCAGCGCGGACGCCGCACCGCCCGCCGCCCCGGTCGTCGAGGCCGCCGACCCGGCGGGCAGCTCGGCGGCCTGGCTCAGCGCGCTTGCCTGCGTAGCCGATCCGACGGGGTCGGTGTTCTGCTGGGGCGGGGTGAATGGCGTCAGCTGGGTGGCCGCCGCCGCTGACCCCGCGTAGCCGTACATTGCCACCGCATCTTGCGCCCACATCTCGCCGTATTGGGCTTCGGTGGCGGCGATCGCGGGGGTGTTCTGCCCCAACAGATTCGTGGCGACCAGCGCCGCGAGCAGGCTGCGGTTGGCCGCGACCACCGGCGGCGGCACCGTCGCCGCGAACGCGGCCTCGTAGGCGGCGGCGGCCGAAGTGGCTTGCGCAGCGGTCTGCTCCGCCTGCGCGGCGGTGCCGCTCAACCACGCCACGTAGGAGTTGGCGGCGGCGGCCATCATCACCGATGACGGCCCCAGCCACGGTCCGGCGGTAAGACCGGAAACCACCGATTCATACGAGCTGGCCGTCGAATGCAATTCCGCCGCAACCGATTCCCATGCCGCGGCGGCGGCAAGCATCGGCCCCGACCCCGGACCGGCATACATCAGGCCCGAGTTGACTTCGGGCGGTAGCGTCGCAAAATCCATTCGGGTGCCTATTCAGCCGACCGGAGGATGCCTGCACCGATGCCGATCGTGCGAATTGTGGACGACAAAGCCTTTCCCCCTGCATGATTTGCTGTTGATGCGCGGCGGCCCTGCGCCGCGCGGTCGCGACCCGGGCTTGCGGCCCGCGGGTCGACGAACGTTGTGCTGTGGTCAATGGCTGGCTATACCGCGCGCTCCTCTGATCGGTTCCAGGCGGCGAACGTTGTCTTCATTCGAAACCGCTGCTGGTTCGTCGCAACCGCAATCACGACCAGCCTGTTGGTCATCCGTGATCGGCTGGGGCGCGGGCTGCCCCTTGCGGAGGGTGGCGATGAGCTCCCGGTACGGACCGACCAGGTAGACGGTGTCACCGGCGCTTAGCCGGGAATCGCGGCGCGGGTGCAGCCGAACCGGGGCGTCGTCGCGGGTGACCGCGATCACCCGCGTTTGCGTAGACACCTCGAACATCTGCAGACCGTCGAGTTCGCTACCGGCCTGCACATACATCCCGCCGATCAGAAACGACCGGTTCCCCACCGAGAACGTCCCGAGCACCTGCAGGCCCATTGCCGCGCCGATGAACCAGGGCGCGGCCAGTTCGACTGTGGAACGGACGTTTTCGAATCCGAACCGCTGCGCGACCGCCGAGCCCAGGTCGTGGTCGTACACCCTCAACACGAGCGGAACCTTGCTCCACCGGTTGCCGACGGGTGCCGGTTCGGAACCCAACATCTCGCGGACCACGATTCCCGTCTCGATGTTGACCATGTCGTCTCGGGTCAGCACCGCCACCGCCCGAGCGGTGTCCACCCGGGCGGCTTCCATCGTCTGGCGCAATGTCGCGTCCCCGAAGATAACCGGCACGTCGAGGTCGGCCGTCGTCGACAGGAAGGGGTTGTTCGGGTCGCGCTCGATCACCGCCACGTCGTAGCCCGCGTCGGTCAGGTCGGTCACGACCCGGACCCCCAGCGCGCTCAACCCCACCACGATGATGTGGTTGCGCAGGTGTCGCGCCCGCGGGCGGGCGGACAACGTGAGGAATCGGCGCGACAGCAGCACATCGGCGATGAAGGCGACCAGCAATGCGGTGGTGGTGACGCCGGCCAACATCAGCACGGCGGCGTACAGGCGCAGCCAGGTCGGCTGTTTGGCGAAGCTGAAGTCGCCGTATCCGGTCGTGGTGATGGTCTCGTTGGTGAAGTAGAAAGCGTCGGTCCAGGACATGCCTGGGTGGGTGTAGGAAAAGTGCA
>NZ_LZJJ01000073.1:0-4857 GCF_001667625.1 Mycobacterium sp. E1715 | reverse complement strand
CTGCTGGCGCTCTCGCACAGGCGGCGCACCGGCCGGGGCGTGTTCGTCGAAGCGGCGATGGTCGACGCCGCGCTCAGCATCGCCGCCGAGCAACTCATCGAATACTCCGCCTACGGGGCGCTGCTGGAACGCGACGGCAACCGGGGGCCCAGGGCCGCGCCGCAAAACCTCTATCGCAGCGCCGATGTCGATGAGTTCGGCCGGTCCGACAGCTGGGTAGCGATCGCGGTGAACACCGACGAGCAGTGGGAGGCCCTGAGCGCGGCGATCGGGTCTCCTTCCTGGGCAACGGACCCCACGCTGGCCACCGCCGGCGGTCGCAAGGAGCGGCACGCCGACATCGACGCGCGGTTGTCGGCGTGGTGTGGGTGCCGCGGCGGTGACGAGATCGTCGCAACCCTGTGGGACGCCGGCGTTCCGGTGGCCAAGGTCATGCAACCGCACCGCCAGACCGAACTCGATCAGCTGACATTCCGCGGGTTCTTCGAGGAAGTCGACCACCCGGTCAACGGTCCGGCTAGGCTCAGCACCGTGCCGATCAGGTCGTCCGGCGGGCCCTCGAAGTTCCACACCCAGCACGCGCCGCTGCTCGGGCAGCACAATCACGAATTGCTGGCCGAACTCGGATTGAGCGACGCGGAGATCGCCCAGTTGGCGGCCGACGGCGTCATCGGCCACGAACCGGCGATGTGACACGGCGATGGCGATCGATCCCTCGGACATCATGCTCACCGGCCGCGTGGCGGTGGTCACCGGCGGGGGAGCGGGCATCGGCCGTGGCGTCGCGGCCGGGCTTACCGCGTTCGGCGCGTCGGTCGCGATCTGGGAACGTGACCCGCAGACCTGCGCTGACTCCGCGGAATCCATTGGTGCCCTTGGCATCTCGATTGACGTACGGGACAGCGCCCAGGTCGACGACGCGCTGCGGCGCACGAACGCCGAGCTCGGCGTCCCTTCCATCCTGGTGAACAACGCCGGAGGGGTGTTTTCCGCACCGCTGCTGGAAACGAGTGAGAACGGCTGGGATGCGCTGTACCGGGCCAACCTGCGCCACGTGCTGCTGTGCACCCAGCGCGTCGCGAGACAGCTGGTGTCCGCGGGCCAGGGCGGCAGCATCATCTCGGTGACGTCAATCGAGGGGGTGCGCGCCGCGCCGGGCTACGCGGCCTACGCGGCGGCCAAGGCGGGGGTCATCAACTACACCCAGACCGCGGCGCTGGAACTGGCGCCACACGGCATCCGGGTCAATGCGATCGCGCCCGACATCACGCTCACCGAGGGGCTGGCACAGCTGGGCGGCGAGGCGGCCCTGGCCGGAATCGGCCACGTCGTGCCGCTGGGGCGTGCCGGCCATGTCGACGAGATCGCCAGTGTCGCAGTGTTCCTGGCCTCCGACATGTCGGCCTACCTGACCGGGCAGACCCTGCACGTCGACGGCGGCACCCACGCGGCGAGCGGCTGGTACCACGACCCGCAGACGGGGAATTACCGGCTCGGTCCGTCCGGTTAGTGGTTCCACCCTTCGGCGGCTTGGTCTTCGAAGGTGCGGTCGATGCGCTCGAACCTGCGGCGGACCGACGCGCGGGCGGCCTCGTGCGGCAGCACATACAGGCGGTTGGCCAGGATCGCGTCGGCCGTCAGTCGGGCGACGTCTTCAACGCCGACGCCCTCGTCCTGAGTTGGTAACGTCCCGTCCGCGGCCTTCGGCGAAGACGACAGCCCGTAATCCGCGCCGCGGATCCGTTCGGAGTTGGAGACCAGCTTCGTCTCCACGACCATCGGGCAGAGCACCGATACGCCGATGCCACTGTCTTTTACTTCGCGGGCGAGCGTCTCGGCCAGGCCGACCACCCCGTATTTGGCGACGCCGTACGCCCCGAGGCCGGCGTTGGGAACCAGGCCGGCGAAGGATGCGGTGAAGGCGATGTGTCCGCCCGTGCCCTGTTCGAGCAGCCTCGGCAAGAACGCCTCGACGGCGTGGATGTTGCCCCACAGGTCGATGTCGATGACCCATCGCCAGTCGTCGTGGGTCATCTGCGCGATCGGACCGGCAACCACGATGCCAGCGTTGCTGAAGACGACGTCGACGCGGCCGAGCAGTCGGAAAGATTCTTTCGCGAGGTGAACCATCTCATGGAGATGCCGGACGTCGCACACCACGCCGTGCGCGTCGAATCCCTGGGCGCGCAGGTGGTTTACCGCCTGCTCCAGGCCTGGTTTATCGACATCGGAGAGCACCACGCGGGCGCCCCGGCGGGCGAATTCGGTGGCGGTGGCCAAGCCGATACCACTCGCCCCGCCGGTGACGACCGTTCCGCGACCTTCAAACCCGTCCATGGGACGGAACTCTATTTCAAGCAGCTACCCGCATCGATGGGCAGGGTCACGCCGGTGATGTACCGGGATTCGTCGGAGGCGAAGAACAGCACCGCATTGCTGACGTCGACCGGCTCCACCCACGGAATCGGCAGGATGTGGAACATCTGGCAGATCGGCGCCATGTCGTCGGGACCGGGGTTCTCCAGGTCCGGGCGGAACATCTTGAAGGTGCCATCGTTGTGCAACATCGGCGTCTTGACGTGGGTCGGGTGCACCGAGTTGACCCGAATCATGTGTTGCCCCAACTCGACTCCGAAGGCACGCATCAACCCGACGACACCGTGCTTGGCGGCGACGTAGTGGCCGGTATGCGGGTAGGCCTTCAGCCCGCCGACCGAGCTGGTCAGGATGATCGAACCACCCCTGCCGCCCGACAATAGATGCGGCACACCGGCTTTCACGGTCTTCCACACGCCGGCCAAGTTGATGTCGATCATCTCGGTCCAGTCTTCTTCGCTGGTCTTGTCCAAAGTGTCGCCACCGTTACCGATTCCGGCGTTGGCCACGATGATGTCCAGCCGGCCGAGTTGTTCCACACCGCTGTCCACCGCTGCTTTCAGCGCGCCGAAGTCACGGACGTCGACTTCGGCGGTGAAAATCCTGCGGTTGTGTCCCTTGACCAGGTCCGCCGTCTCTGCGAGGTCCTCGGGCGTCGAGGCCGGGATCGCGGTGTCCGTCACGCCCTCGCGGATGGGCTTACAGATGTCGATGGCGATGATGTCGGCACCCTCTTGCGCCAACCGCACCGCGTGGCTGCGGCCCTGACCGCGTGCCGCTCCAGTGACGAAAGCGACCTTGCCCTCAACACGTCCGGTCATGGCTATCTCAACTCCTGACTATTGATCGCACGCCTCGGCGCAGAGCAACCGGGACCGCGTCCCCCGGGCTCGCGGGTCTCGCCGCCTTTTGCACTCTGTCACCACCGGTCATAGGTGTCAACGCCGAATCCGTTTTGGCTATTTGTGGTTCTAAATATTAGAGAATCTGATTCTCGGCAGCAAATGAGGTGCGGTATTTGATCAGTTCTCGCGGGAAGGCGGGGCCGCTGCTAGCCGACGAAGCCGCGCGAGCAGAAATCCCATACCTCTTCGCTGGTGATGGGGTGGATGGTCGCGTCGTCGGAGCCCCCGCTGGATTGCGCGATGAACATGACCGTTTGCATGGTCATAGCGGCCATGCGCTTCGCGTTCACGCCCGCCCGCAGCTCTCCGGCGTCGTAGGCCGCTTCCATCAGCTCGGTCAGCAAAGCCAGCAGGGGGGCATGGGCCACCTTCACCTCGGCCGGATGTGTGACCAGCAACCGCGGAGCAAAATCGGTGAACAGCGGCCGCTTGGCCGTCGGATCCGGGCGAGAGGCCTCATAGAGGAGTTGGACGGCGACCTTGAGTCGTTCCAGGGGATCGGCCTGGCTCTCGGTGGCGGCGCGAATCTGGTCGGCGGACCGACTCAAGGCGTCTTCGAACAGCGCCAGCAGCAGTTCATGCTTGCCATCGAACTGCAGGTAGAAGCTGCGCAACGACTGGCGGGACCGGTCGACGACCTCCTGCACGGTAAAGTCCGTGGAGCCCTTTTCGATGATGATCGCCTGCGCCGCGTCCAGGAAGCGCTGAACGCGTTGCGCGGCACGCAGTTTGGCCGTCTTGATCGACCTCTCGACGGCGCGCTGCTTCCAGGCCGGCTCTTCGCTCGGACTGGTCACGGCCGGCTCAGCTGATTGCCGCGAGGGGAGAACATGATTGGACTCTACCGGAGAACGCCGTGACATCGCTGCGCTCGACCCCCTCACGGATCATGTGTCGGAGATTGTAACTTTCTCGTCACGAGAATACTATTCTCTTAGACGTGTGTATGGAAGCGTAATCATAAGAGCGAACCGCGCCGTCGGCGGAAATCGTGATCTACCGACGCGGGGGAGTGCTCACGACCGTTGCGGGGAGTCGCGTGCAGCTCACCTTTGACGCGGACGTGGAGGCGTTCCGCTCCGAATTCATCGCCTTCCTGGACGCGCATCTGCCCTCCGACGCCGAGGCGTTCGAACGGCCACGCTCCAGCTCGCACGTGCCGGACTGGGCCCGCCGCTGGCAGCGGCTGCTGTTCGACAGCGGGTGGCTGCTCCCCGGAAATCCGCCCGAGTTCGGCGGACGCAACGCCACGCTGCTGCAGCAATACGTGTACTTGGAGGAACTCGGGCGGCGACGCATCTATCAAAGCTTCAACCCGCAGGGCGTGGGCATCATCGCGGCCTCGCTGTTGACCTTCGGCACGCCCGAACAGCAGCACAGGTGGGCGGCGCCGATATTGCGGGCCGAGATCACCGCGTCGCTGGGAATGAGCGAACCGGGGGCGGGCTCGGACCTCGCGTCGCTGAAAACGCGCGCGGTGCTTGACGGCGACCACTTCGTCGTCAACGGGCAGAAGGTGTGGACCAGCTTCGCGCAGTTCTCGTCGCGCTGCGTCCTGCTCACCCGCACCGGACCG
>NZ_LZJJ01000072.1:0-39730 GCF_001667625.1 Mycobacterium sp. E1715 | reverse complement strand
CACCGCGGCGCGCCTGTCACGTCGCGACTCAAGCCTATCCGGCGCGTCCCCGCCCGGCCTCTCATGTACGGCGGCGCCTGCCCGGGCGGGGGCGCCTGCGGCGCGGGCTTGGGCTGGAGCTCCTGCGCCGGCATCGAGTTCAGCACCGGGCGGATGTAGAGACGAGCGGTCTGCCCCAGGTTGCGGGCCTCGTTGCCGTCGTTGCCGGGCACGGTGATCACCAGGTTGTCGCCGTCGACCACGACCTCCGAACCGGAGACGCCCAGCCCGTTGACGCGCGCGCCCGCGGGGAACGCGCCACCGGCCGACGTGCCGCCGGCCGAGCAGCCCGCGCCCCCGGACCCGCGCAAGGAGCTCGCCGATCGCATCGCCGATGAGAAGAAGTGGCGGCAGAGCACCCGCCAGGGCGTCCAGTTCCTGGCGCTGCAATTCCAGGCGACCCGTTGCGACAAAGAGGACATCCTCGCCGGCAACGACGACCCGAACCTGCCCCTGGTGACCTGCTCGACCGACCACAAGGTGGCGTACCTGCTGGCGCCGTCGATCATCAGCGGCGACCAGATTCAGGACGCCACCTCGGGGATGAACCAGCGCGGCATCGGCTACGTGGTGGACGTGCAGTTCAAGCCGGCGGCCGCCAACACCTGGGCCGACTTCACCGCCGCCCACATCGGCACCCAGACCGCCTTCACGCTGGATTCCCAGGTCGTCAGCGCGCCGATGATCCAGGAAGCCATCCCCGGCGGCCGGACGCAGATCACCGGCGGCGACCCGCCGTTCACGGCCGCGACCGCCAAGCAGCTGGCCAACGTCCTCAAGTATGGCTCGCTGCCGCTGTCCTTCGAAGCGTCGGAGGCCCAAACCGTCTCGGCGACACTGGGATTGACCTCGTTGCGGGCGGGGCTGATCGCGGGTGCCATCGGGCTGGTCCTGGTGTTGCTGTATTCGCTGCTGTACTACCGGGTGCTGGGCCTGCTGACGGCCCTGTCGTTGATCGCGTCCGGCGCAATGGTTTTCGCGATACTGGTGATCCTGGGCCGGCAGATCAACTACACCTTGGACCTCGCCGGTATCGCCGGTCTGATCATCGGTATCGGCACTACGGCGGACTCGTTCGTGGTGTTCTTCGAGCGCATCAAAGACGAGATCCGCGAGGGCCGATCGTTTCGGTCGGCGGTGCCCCGGGGTTGGGTGCGGGCCCGCAAGACGATCGTGTCGGGCAACGCCGTCACGTTCCTGGCCGCCGCGGTGCTGTACGCCCTCGCGATCGGCCAGGTGAGGGGATTCGCCTTCACGTTGGGGCTCACCACGATCCTCGACGTCGTGGTGGTGTTCCTGGTGACCTGGCCGATGATCTACCTGGCGTCCAAGTCGCCGACGTTGGCCAAACCGGCATACAACGGCCTGGGGGCCGTTCAGCAGGTCGCCCGCGAACGCCGGGCTTCGTCGCAAGTGAAGACGGGACGGGGATAGCCCATGAGTGCCTCAAAGGCATCCAAGGACGCGACCGAGATCACCGAGTCCACCGGCGACGCCGCGCAATCGACCGACGGCGGCGCCGGCGAGCCGCGGCACGGCTTCATCTCGCGGCTCTACACCGGCACCGGCGCGTTCGAGGTGATCGGCCGCCGCCGCCTGTGGTACGGGATCAGCGGGGCGATCGTCGCGGTGGCGATACTGTCGATCCTGTTGCGGGGCTTCACCTTCGGCATCGATTTCAAGGGTGGCACTACGGTGTCCTTCCCGCGCGGCACCGTCCAGACGTCGCAGGTGTCCGACGTCTTCAGGAAAACCATCGGCCGGGATCCGGAGTCGGTGGTGATCGTCGGCAACGGCGGGTCCGCGACCGTGCAGATCCGCTCCGAAACGCTGACCAACGACCAGACGGCCAAGCTGCGCAACGCCCTGTTCGATGCCTTCCAGCCCAAGGGCGCCGACGGTAAGCCCAGCAAGCAGGCCATCAGCGACGCGGCGGTGTCGGAGACCTGGGGTGACCAGATCACCAACAAGGCGCTGATCGCGCTGGTGGTGTTCCTGGCGTTGGTCAGCCTGTACATCACGGTCCGATACGAGCGGTACATGGCCGTCTCCGCGCTGACGACGATGGTTTTCGACCTGACCGTCACCGCGGGGGTGTACTCGCTGGTCGGTTTCGAAGTCACCCCGGCCACCGTCATCGGCCTGCTGACGATCCTCGGTTTCTCCCTCTACGACACCGTGATCGTGTTCGACAAGGTCGAGGAGAACACCCACGGCTTCCAGCACACCACCCGCCGCACGTTCGCCGAGCAGGCCAACCTGGCGATCAACCAGACATTCATGCGCTCGATCAACACCAGCCTGATCGGTGTGCTGCCGGTGCTGGCGCTGATGGTGGTGGCGGTGTGGCTGTTGGGCGTCGGCACGCTCAAGGACCTGGCGCTGGTCCAGCTGGTCGGCATCATCGTCGGCACCTACTCGTCGATCTTCTTCGCCACCCCGCTGCTGGTCACACTGCGCGAGCGCACGGAGCTGGTGCGCACGCACACCCGCCGCGTCACGCGCCGCCGCAAGGGCGGCGCCGAACCCGCGGAGGAGACCAAGGCCGCGGAGGAGCCGAAGGCCGCCGAGGACGACTCGGCGTCGACGGCGAGCACCGCGTCCGCGCCGTCCGACAAGCCCGCACCGAGCAAGCCGGCGCCGGGGGCGCGCCCGGCGCGCCCGACCGGGACCCGGCGTCCGAGCGGCAAGCGAAACGCCGGCCGGCGGTAGTCGCCATGGCCGCCAGGTATCGCCTCGCTGGGGGCGCTATCGGTTTGGCCGCAATGCTCGTCGCGGCCGTCACGCTGGCCGCGTGCTCGGGCAGCGCCGCCTCCCAGATCGACTACGTGGTCGACGGGCGGCTGGTCACCTACAACACCAACACCGTCGTCGGCGCGGCGTCCGCAGGCGCGCAGGCCTTCGCCCGCACGCTCGCCGGCTTCAGCTACCACGGCCCGGACGGGCAGACTGTCGCCGACCGTGACTTCGGCACGGTGTCGGTTGTGGGCGGCTCGCCGTTGGTTCTCGACTACCAGATCGCCGACAACGCGGTGTACTCCGACGGCAAGCCGGTCACCTGCGACGACCTGGTGCTGGCGTGGGCCGCCCAGTCCGGCCGGTACCCGGACTTCAACGCCGCCACCCAGGCCGGCTACCTCGACATCGCCAACGTCGAGTGCCTGCCCGGGCAGAAGAAGGCCCGGGTGTCGTTCATCCCGGACCGCGGCGTCGTCGACTACAACCAGCTGTTCACCGCCACCACGCTGATGCCGTCGCACGTCATCGCCGACCAGCTGCACATCGACGTGACCGCCGCGCTGCTGAGCAACAACACCCAGCTGGTCCAGCAGATCGCCAGGCTATGGAACACCATCTGGGACCTCAAGCCCGGGCTGGACCTCAAGAACTTCCCGTCGTCGGGCCCGTACAAGATCGAACGCGTCCTGGACGGCGGCGCGGTGGTGCTCGTCGCCAACGACCGCTGGTGGGGTCCCAAGGCCATCACCAAGCGCATCACCGTGTGGCCGCAGGGCCCCGACATCCAGGACCGTGTCAACAACCGCAGCGTCGACGTCGTCGACGTGGCGGCGGGCTCGTCGGGAACGCTGACAACCCCGGACAACTACGTTCGCGCCGATTCGCCGTCGGCCGGCATCGAGCAATTGATCTTCGCCCCGCAGGGTCCGCTCTCGCAGCCCAAGGCCCGGCGCGCGCTCGCGCTGTGCACGCCCCGCGACACCCTCGCACGCGACGCGGGGGTGCCGATCGCCAATTCGCGCCTCAACCCCGCCGCCGACGACCCCGCCACTGCCGGCGACGGCGCCGCCGAGGCCGCCCAGTTCGCCAAGGCCGACCCCGCCGCCGCCCGCGCCGCGCTCGGCGGCGCGCCGACGACGGTGCGGATCGGCTATCCGGGGCCCAACGCGCGGCTCGCGGTCAACGTCGGGGTGATCACCAAATCCTGCGCCGCGGCCGGTATCACCGTCGTCAACGTCGCCCTGGACACCTCCGGGCCGCAGGCCCTCAAGGACGGGAAGATCGACGTGCTGCTGGCCAGCACCGGCGGCGCCACCGGCAGCGGGTCGACGGGGTCGTCGGCGATGGACGCCTACGACCTGCACAGCGGCAACGGCAACAACCTGTCCGGCTACTCGAACCCGCAGATCGACAGCGCCATCGGGGCGCTGGCGGTGTCGGCCGACCCCGCCGAACGCGTCCGGCTGCTGGGTGAGGCGGCGCCGGTACTGTGGGGCGACATGCCCACGTTGCCCCTCTACCGGCAGCAACGCACGCTCCTGATGTCGAAGAAGATGTACGCGGTGAGCAAGAACCCGACGCGCTGGGGCGCGGGCTGGAACATGGATCGATGGGCGCTGGTGCAGTGACGAGCGTCGGCGGGACCTCGTCGGTGGCGGACGTCATCGCCTCGCTGCTGCGCGAGGTCTCGGACTTCCCCAAGCCGGGGGTCCAGTTCAAGGACCTCACCCCGTTGTTCGCCGACCCGCGGGGGCTGACGGCGGTCACCGACGCGCTGGCCGAGATCGCGTCCGGCGCCGACCTGGTGGCCGGGATCGACTCCCGCGGGTTCCTGGCCGCGGCGGCCGTCGCCGACCGCCTGCGCACGGGCGTGCTTGCCATCCGCAAGGGCGGAAAGCTGCCCCCGCCGGTGCACGCCGAGCACTACGACCTGGAGTACGGCAGCGCCACGCTGGAGATCCCCGCGGACGGCATCGACTTACGGGGACGCCACGTGGTGATCATCGACGACGTGCTGGCCACCGGGGGCACCCTGGCCGCGGCCGCCCGGCTGCTGGAACGCACCGGCGCCACGGTGATCGCGGCGGCGGTGGTCCTCGAATTGGCCGCGCTCGGGGGCCGTCGGGCGGTCGCGGACCTGCCCGTGCACAGCCTGAGTCGGGTCTAGCAGGCCAACCGCGCGATATCCTCGAGGTCGGAGGTGACACCGTGGCGGACGAGAAGAGCGCGGCGCAGGCGCTTGACGCGCCCACTGACGTCGCGGAGTCCCTGCTGGTCGGGGAGGCGGTCACGGCCCAGGCAGCCGAGCCGCCGGAGCAGCCGACCGAGACGCTGAAGACGTCCAGCAGCGCGTCGCGCCGGGTGCGGGCCAGGCTGGCCCGCCGGATGACCTCCCAGCGCACCACGCTCAACCCGGTGCTGGAACCGCTCGTGGCGGTGCACCGCGAGATCTATCCGAAGGCGAACCTGTCGCTGCTGCAGCGCGCGTTCGAGGTCGCCGACGAGCGGCACGCCACGCAGTTGCGCCACTCCGGCGACCCCTACATCACCCACCCGCTGGCCGTCGCGAACATCCTCGCCGAATTGGGCATGGACACCACGACTTTGGTGGCCGCGCTGCTGCACGACACCATTGAGGACACCGGCTACACGCTCGAGCAGATGTCCGAGGAGTTCGGCGACGAGGTGGCGCACCTCGTGGACGGCGTGACCAAGCTGGATCGGGTGGTGCTGGGCACCGCGGCCGAGGGCGAGACCATCCGCAAGATGATCACCGCGATGGCCCGCGACCCCCGGGTGCTGGTGATCAAGGTCGCCGACCGGCTGCACAACATGCGCACCATGCGCTTCCTGCCGCCGGAGAAGCAGGCCCGCAAGGCCCGCGAGACGCTGGAAGTCATTGCGCCCCTTGCTCACCGGCTGGGCATGGCGAGCGTCAAGTGGGAATTGGAAGACCTGTCGTTTGCGATCCTGCACCCGAAGAAGTACGACGAGATCGTCCGGCTGGTCGCCGGCCGCGCCCCGTCGCGGGACACCTACCTGGCCAAGGTCCGCGCCGAGATCACCAACACCCTGGGCGCCTCGAAGATCAAGGCTGTCGTGGAGGGGCGGCCCAAGCACTACTGGTCCATCTACCAGAAGATGATCGTCAAGGGACGGGACTTCGACGACATCCACGACCTGGTCGGCATCCGCATCCTGTGCGACGAGATCCGGGACTGCTATGCCGCTGTCGGCGTGGTGCATTCGCTGTGGCAGCCGATGGCGGGCCGATTCAAGGACTACATCGCCCAGCCGCGATACGGCGTCTACCAGTCGCTGCACACCACCGTCGTCGGGCCCGAGGGCAAGCCGCTGGAGGTGCAGATCCGCACCCGGGACATGCACCGCACCGCCGAATACGGCATCGCCGCGCACTGGCGCTACAAGGAAGCCAAGGGCCGCAACGGCGTTCCGCACCCGCACGCCGCCGCCGAGATCGACGACATGGCCTGGATGCGCCAGCTGCTCGACTGGCAGCGGGAGGCCGCCGACCCCGGCGAGTTCCTGGAGTCGTTGCGTTACGACCTTGCGGTGCAAGAGATCTTCGTGTTCACCCCCAAGGGTGATGTGATCACCCTGCCCAACGGGTCGACGCCGGTGGACTTCGCCTACGCCGTGCACACCGAGGTCGGTCACCGCTGCATCGGGGCGCGGGTCAACGGCCGGCTGGTGGCGCTGGAGCGCAAGCTGGAAAACGGCGAGGTCGTCGAGGTCTTCACGTCGAAGGCGCCCAACGCCGGCCCGTCGCGGGACTGGCAGCAGTTCGTGGTGTCGCCGCGCGCCAAGGCGAAGATCCGGCAGTGGTTCGCCAAGGAGCGGCGTGAGGAGGCGTTGGAAGCCGGCAAGGAGGCGATGGCGCGCGAGGTGCGCCGGGGCGGACTTCCCTTGCAGCGCTTGGTCAATGGCGAATCCATGGCGGCGGTCGCCCGCGAATTGCACTACACCGACGTGTCCGCGCTCTACACCGCGATCGGCGAGGGCCACGTGTCGGCCCGGCACGTGGTGCAGCGGCTGCTCGCCGAGCTCGGCGGGATCGACCAGGCCGAAGAGGATCTGGCCGAGCGGTCCACGCCGACGACCATGCTGCGCCGCCCGCGCAGCAGCGACGACGTCGGCGTCTCGGTCCCCGGCGCCCCGGGGGTGCTGTCCAAGCTGGCCAAGTGCTGCACGCCGGTGCCGGGCGACCAGATCATGGGGTTCGTCACGCGCGGTGGGGGAGTGAGCGTGCACCGCACCGACTGCACCAATGCGGCGTCGCTGCAACAGCAGTCCGAGCGGATCATCGAGGTGCACTGGGCGCCGTCGCCGTCGTCGGTGTTCCTGGTGGCCATCCAGGTCGAGGCGCTCGACCGGCACCGGTTGCTCTCCGACGTCACGCGGGTGCTGGCCGACGAGAAGGTCAACATCCTGTCGGCGTCGGTCACCACCTCCGGTGACCGCGTGGCGATCAGCCGGTTCACCTTCGAGATGGGCGACCCCAAACACCTGGGCCACCTGCTCAACGTGGTGCGCAACGTCGAAGGCGTCTTCGACGTCTACCGCGTGACATCCGCGGCGTAAGGGGCGCGCGCCCCGCCGCGAGTCCTGTCAGCCGATGCGCACGGAGTTGATGGTGACCGGGTTGGTGGGGGCGCCACTCTGCCGATTGCCGGCGATGCCGGCCTCGGCGACCTTGTCCACGACCGCAAGACCGGCCTGGCTGATGGTGCCGAGCACGGTGCTCGTCGGCTGCATTTCGGAGTCCCGGAAAACGAGGGAGAACTGGCTGCCGTTGGTGTTCGGCCCGTCGACGGCCATGATCACGGTGCCGCGCGGATAGAGCACGGTCGCCCGGAGGCCGGGGTCCCCGGCCGGGTATTGGTTGGTCGGGTACTCGTCGGCGAATTGGTAGCCGGGGCCGCCGGAGCCGTCGGACTCGGGACCGCCGCACAGCAGCGATCCGCCGTCGGTGGAGTTGATCAGCCGGGCGCATTGGGTGTTGTCGAAGAACTGCTGCTTGGCCAGGCTGACGAAACTGTTTACCGCGCAGGGGGATTCGGAGTTGGCAAGCTGGATGCCGATGTCACCGAAGTTGGTGGAGATGGTGGCCGGGATTTCCGCGGGTTCGGTGGAGACCCTCCCGGACGGGGGTGGGCTGACGGGTTTGACGATGGTGTCCGCTGCGCTGGGGTACTGGCAGTTGGCGCCCGGATCGGCCGGCGGCGCGAACGCCGGCAACGGGGGCACCGTCGTCATGGCCTGCCCGGTCGGACCGGAGGTTGATCCCGGCCGGCCGGGCACCCGGGCGCGGGACGCGCTGGTGGACGCCGCGCCGTTGGCGGAGCCGTCGTTCTGGGTGACCAGCGCGATGACCAGCGCCACCACCGCGGCCAGCGCCAGCGTGGACGCGCCGACGATGCCCAGCAGCAGACGCCGGGAGTGGGTGGGGGCGCGATACGCCGGCTGCGGGTCCGGACTGGGGCCGGTCGGGGGGTAGTCCTGCGTGGGCGGCCCGGCGGTCGGAGGCGGCGGCGCGGCCGGCGCCTGCGGCGGATTCCATGCCGCGGTCCCGGCCGGGGCGGCCAACGCGGCCCTGGCGGCCTCGGCAAGTTCCATCGCCGACTGATAGCGCTGTTCAACGTCTTTGGCCATCCCGCGGGCGACCACGGCGTCGAGGGCCGGGGAGACGCCGGCCACGGTTGCCGACGGCCGCGGCGGCGGCGTGTTGAGGTGCGCGTTGAGTTGCTCCTCGAGGCTCTCGCCGGCGTAGGGGCGCTTGCCGGTCAGGCACTCGTGCAGCACGCAGGCCAACGAATACACGTCGGCGCGGTGATCCGTTGCGCCCCTGAATCGCTCGGGCGCCATGTAGGCGACGGTGCCCATCGTGTGACCGGTCTGCGTGAGCGACGTGTCGGCCAGCGTGCGGGCGATGCCGAAGTCGATCAGGTAGACGAAGTCCCGCGCCTTGGTGACCAAGATGTTCTTCGGTTTGATGTCGCGATGGACCAGCCCGGCCTGGTGGGCGCTGTCGAGCGCCGCGGCCACCTGTTCGACCACCGCGACCGCGCGCTCGGGCGACAGGCGTCCACCGTTTTCGGCGATGTACTGCAACAGGTCGCGGCCCTCGATCAGCCGCATGTCGACATAGAGCCGTCCGTCGATCTCCCCGTAACTGTGGATGGGCACCACATGCGGGTCGTTCAGGCTCGCCGCGATGCGCGCCTCCCGGCGGAATCGTTGCTGAAACTCCTGATCCTCCGCCATGTTCGGCGGCAACACCTTGAGGGCGACGACCCGGTCGGTGGCGGCGTCGTAGGCGCGGTACACCTCGCCCATGCCGCCACGCCCAAGCACGTCCAGCAATTGGTAATGCCCGAAGGATTCTGACCCCACGCCACGACCTTAAGCGGTGGACCGCCCGCGGGTCGCGCGATCTCGCCAATCGGCGTTGTGCTGCTTGGCTTTAGTCGAGCAACAGCGAGGTGATGGTGACTTCGGAGGCCGGGGCGCCATCCTCGCCGCCGCCGGCCACGCCGGCTTTGGCGATCTTGTCCAGCGTCGCCAGCCCGTCGGGCTGAATGGTGCCGAAGACGGTGTACTGGGGCGGCAGCTGGGAGTCCTTGTACACCATGAAGAACTGGCTGCCGTTGGTGCCGGGCCCGGCGTTGGCCATCGCCAGGGTGCCGCGCGGGTAGAGGACGGGCTGCTGCGCCTTCGGGTCGTTCGGCGGGTACTGGTCGGTCGGATATTCGTTGGCGAACTGGTAGCCCGGGCCGCCGGTGCCGTCGCCCTTGGGATCACCGCATTGCAGGACGCCCAGGTCCGCGGACGTGGTCAGCCGGTGGCACTTGGTGTTGTCGAAGTATTTCTGACCGATCAGGCTCGCGAAACTGTTTACCGTGCAAGGGGATTCGTTGTTGGCCAGCATGAGCCCGATCCGGCCCTGGTTGGTCACCATGCTGGCGCTCACCTGGGCCGGGTCGGTTGGCACCTTGCCGGTGCGCGGCGGCTTGACCTGCTTGGCGGCCGGTTCCGGTGACGCCGGGTACTGGCAGTTGGCGCCGAGGTCGGCCGACGGCTTGAACGCCGGCAACGGCGGGACGGGCGGCGTCGGCCCGGCGGGCGTGGTGGTCTCCGGGGAGCTGCTGGGGGCCGAGGTGGTGGAGCTGGCCGCGCTGTTGCTCTTGTGCTCGTGCTTGGTGTTGATCACGGCGAGCACCACCGCGACGACCACGGCGACGGCCACCAGCGAGCCGGCGGCGATCACCACGATCCGGCGCATCTTGGCTTGCTTCGCGCGGCGCTCCAGCTGCCGTTCGAGCTTGCGCTTGGCGTTGGCACGTCGCTGTTCGTTGGTCGGCACGGCCGTATGCCTCCATGGTCGGTAGGTCGGGGGCCCGCAAAAGGCGTCGGTGGCCAGCTCAGGCTAATGTGGGCGCCGCGACCGGTGTCAAGTGGGGCCCGTGGGAAACTGGGAACCGTGTTGATCACCGGATTTCCCGCCGGCATGTTGCAGTGCAACTGCTATGTGCTGGCTGAGCGGCCGGGAACGGACGCCGTCATCGTGGATCCGGGGCAACGGGTGATGGGCCCGTTGCGGCGCATCCTCGACGAGAACCGGCTGACCCCGGCCGCGGTCTTGCTGACCCACGGGCACATCGACCACATGTGGTCGGCGCAGAAGGTGTCCGACACCTACGGCTGCCCGACCTTCATCCACCCCGAGGACCGGTTCATGCTGAAAGACCCGATCTACGGCCTGGGCCCGCGGGTGGCCCAGCTGGTGGCGGGCGCCTTCTTCCGCGAACCCAAGCAGGTCGTCGAGCTGGACCGCGACGGCGACAAGCTCGACCTGGGCAGCGTGACCGTCAACGTCGACCACACCCCGGGGCACACCCGCGGGTCGGTGGTCTTCCGGGTGTCGTCCGACAAGGACGACAAAGACTATGTGTTCACCGGCGACACCCTGTTCGAACGCTCGGTGGGGCGCACCGACCTGCACGGCGGCAGCGGCCGCGACCTGCTGACCTCGATCGTGACCAAACTGCTGGTGCTCGATGACGACACGGTGGTGCTGCCCGGGCACGGCAACGCCACCAGTATCGGCGCCGAGCGCCGCTTCAACCCGTTCATCGAAGGCCTGAGCCCGTGACCGAGTTCTCGTCGTTTTCCGGGCCCAAGGGGGTGCCCGACTACGTGCCGCCCGAGTCGGCCCAGTTCGTGGCGGTGCGCGACGGGTTGCTGACCGCCGCTCGCCGGGCCGGCTACGGCGACATCGAGCTGCCCATCTTCGAGGACACCGCGCTGTTCGCCCGCGGCGTCGGGGAATCCACCGACGTGGTGTCCAAGGAGATGTACACGTTCGCCGACCGCGGCGACCGCTCGGTGACATTGCGGCCCGAGGGCACCGCGGGGGTGGTGCGCGCGGTGATCGAGCATGGGCTGGACCGCGGAGCGTTGCCGGTCAAACTCTGTTACGCGGGGCCGTTTTTTCGCTACGAGCGTCCGCAGGCCGGCCGCTATCGGCAGCTGCAACAGGTGGGCGTGGAGGCGATCGGCGTCGACGACCCTGCGCTGGACGCCGAGGTGATCGCGGTCGCCGACGCCGGCTTCCGGTCGCTGGGGCTCGACGGGTTCCGCCTGGAGATCACCTCGCTGGGCGACGACAGCTGCCGCCCGCAATATCGGGAACTGTTGCAGGAGTTCCTGTTCGGGCTGGACCTCGACGACGAAACCCGCAGGCGCGCCGAGATCAACCCGCTGCGGGTGCTCGACGACAAGCGCCCCGCGGTGCGGGCCATGACGGCCGGCGCGCCGGTGTTGCTCGACCACCTGTCCGACGTCGCCAAGCAGCACTTCGACACCGTGCTGGCCCACCTGGACGCGCTCGGCGTGCCGTACGTTATCAACCCGCGCATGGTGCGCGGCCTGGACTACTACACGAAGACCACCTTCGAGTTCGTGCACGACGGGCTGGGTGCGCAATCGGGCATCGGCGGCGGCGGCCGCTACGACGGCCTGATGCGCGAGCTCGGCGGCCAGGACCTGTCCGGGATCGGGTTCGGGCTCGGCGTGGACCGCACGCTGCTGGCGCTGCGCGCCGAGGGCAAGAGCGTGGGGGAGACCGCGCGCTGCGAGGTGTTCGGGGTGCCGCTGAGCGAGCAGGCCAAGCTGAAGCTGGCGGTGCTGGCCGCGCGGCTGCGTGCCGGCGGGGCCCGCGTCGACATGGCCTACGGCGACCGGGGTCTCAAGGGCGCGATGCGCGCGGCCGACCGTTCGGGCGCCCGTGTTGCGCTCGTGCTCGGCGACCGCGACATCGACGCGGGCACGGTCGGGGTGAAGGACCTCGCGACGGGCGAGCAGGTTTCAGTGCCCGCCGATTCGGTTGTCGCCGAAGTTCTTTCGCGACTCGGGCGGTAGTGCTATTTCTTGCTCGGAATGACGATGACGACGATCAGGGTGAGGATCGAGAAAAACAGCCCGAGAATTCCCCAGCCCAGCGGGTTGCGTCCCTTCATCATTGCGATTAATCCGCACACAATTGCGGCGATGACGCTGCCGATGGCGACGAAAATTCCCTTGATGCCGCGGAGGATAAAGCCCGCGGCGACCGGGTCCGAACTCGCCAGGATCACCGAATGCAACATGTCAGGTCCTTTCGTGAGGGGCCCTGTCTTGATACCCGCCCGAATGCGGGATAAAACCGCGGCCTGTTTTATGCGCTAAACCGGAAAGGCGGTTATCCGCGCGGATAACCGCGCCGGACCGTGCGATCCAGAATGCCCAGGGTGGCCCGCAATGCGCCTTCGGACAGAATCGGGAAAATCCCGGCTTCGCGCCACTTCGGGTCGATGTTCGACCAGTCGTAGAACGAGGTGACCACGGTGGCCGAGCCGTCTTCGGTCGGGTGCAGTTCGTAGCCGTAAACGTGGCCGATCGGCGGCTGAATCTGGCCGAGGACCGTCCACGCGATCAGGCGGTCCCGCTCGAATTCCTTGATGTCGACGGTGACGTCATATTTGCCGAATTGCGGAAAATCGTTCAAGGCCTCGCGGTCCATGTGGACGACGAATTGGTCGCCGACACCGTTTACCGGGGCGCCCTCCGCGTCCTGAAGCATTCCGGACGAGTCGATCGCGACGTGGCCCTGCGGGTCACACAGCACGGCGAAAATGTCCGCCGGCGGGGCCGCAATCGTGCGCTGAACCTCGATGCGTTCGGTCATCATTTCCTCGCAGCCGTCGTGGATACGACACGATCGTCGCTCACTCTACGACTCGGCTGCCGCGCGCCGACGCCGATCCGCGCGGAGCGCGCGATGGGGTGGGGTTCATCAGCCGTCCGTGCGCCCTGCGCGACTACGGCAATCAGGCGTCATTCGCCGATCGGGCACGCGCGGCGTGGCGGGAGGCGGGCCGGTCAGGGCAGCCGCGGCTGCACGCCAGCGTGAACTTCGCGTTCGGCGATGAGGACACCGTCGGGCTCGGCCGGGAGCATCTGCGGCGCTACTACGGATTCAAACCGGACTACGCAGCGCTCAACGTCGCCGACATGGTGACCACCCCGCAGGACGCGGCGGCCACCGTGCGCGCCTACCGCGACCTCGGTTTCGATGGGCTGGTGTTCCATCCCAGCGTCGCGGCGCTCGACCAGGTGGATCGCCTCGCCGACGCCGTCCTCTGAACCGCCGCGCCCGAGACCATGTCATCTCGCACCGGGCACCCGTTCGTCGTCCGCGCCGACGACTTCCCAGTCTTTGAGGTTGGCGACGGGACCGAAGAGATCGGTTGGCACGTCGGGCGATAACGGCTTGCCGCGTAGGACTCGATGAGGCCAGTCGCGGTTGGCAAGCGCCGGTTTGGCCAGGGCGACCACATCGGCGGCGCCCGAGTCGATGATGGCGGCGGCGTCGCGCGGGTCGTCCAGATGGCCGTTGGCGATTACCGGCAGCTTGCTGAATTGCTTTGCCAGCTGCGCGAGCGAGCTGTCGCTTCCGGCGAATGCTGGTGCCAGCGCGCGATATTCGGTGGTGTGGATGTAGTCGATGCCGGTCTCGCCCAGCGTGCCGAAGATGACGGCCGCGTCCTCCTCGTCGCCGGCCCACCGATGGTGGTTGTCGGAGACCTTTCCCTGGGAGATCCGGATGCCGACGGCGATGTCGTCACCGACGGCCGACGCGACGTCGTGGCAGACCTCGGCCGCCAGGCGTACCCGACCGGCGGTATCGCCGCCGTACTCGTCGGTGCGCGTATTCAGATAGTCGGTGAGAAATTCGTCGAGCAGATAGCCGTTGGCTCCGTGGATCTCCACGCCGTCGAACCCGGCGTCGCGCGCCTGCCGCGCCGCATTCACGAACGCCCCGCGGACTTGGTTGATGTGCTCGGCGGTCATCGCTTGGGGAATCTTGAACGGACCCGCACCCCGGTACATGGGCAGCTGATCGCCTTTCGGCCGAACTGCGGACGGCCCCCAGGTGATCGGCGTGTGCGGGTTGCCTTGCGACTGGCTGCCGGCGTGCATGAGCTGGGCGAAAAATTTGGCCCCGCAGTTGTGCACGCCGTCGATGACCGGTCGCCAGCCGGCCGCGTGAGCTGCGTTCGCGATGCCCGGCTGGAACAGGTACCCCTGGCTGGTCTGATCGTCGATGTAAAGCCCTTCGGTGATCAACAGCGCGAAGCCGCCCTCGGCGAAAATGCGGTAGTAGGACGCGATCCGGTCGGTGGGCACGCCGTCGGCCGTCGCGCTCACTCGCGTCATGGGCGCCAGCGCGACCCGGTTGGTGAGGGCGACGTTGCCGATGGTTGCCGCCTGGAAGAGCGTCTGATGTGGTGGGCGAATTCGGTCGGGCACAGGTCATCCATTTACGTGTCGGTAATACGGGGTCGTGATGGGCGCTACCGTCAGGAGCGCTGCCCATGGTCTCGACGAAGCTGAACGAGATTCACGGCGGCCAACAGCATGAAAACCAGGGGGATGATGGGAGGCTTTACTTTGAGCGGGAGGACATTGGCGGGCACCTCCGGGTGCACGTGCACATAGGTGGCGCCCGCCATGTTGGCGATCAGCCCGGCCGAGGCGGCGGACGCGATCGGGCCGACGAGATTCGAGGTCTCCCGCCCGACGCGGGCGGCCGAAAGCAGGCCCAGCCCGATGGATATCTCCCCGGCGATACCCATGGGAATGCAGAGTCGCGGCAGCCCGCTTTTTGTGATCTGGACGTCGAACCACGAACGAAATGGGTCGAAGAACTTCAAGAACCCAAACAAGAACATCGTCGAACCCAGGAACATCGAATTATATTTCACGGCCTTGTTATCCGATATCGGCGTCATGATTCCTCCCTCGCAGGGTGGACCCCGCCGCGACCGGCGTCGGGAGCGGTTCGGTGCGGGGGCATGTCGCCTTGTTCGCGGGTCGGGCAGTCCACGCGAAAATTGTGCTGAAGCCAAAATGGACTATCAAGTCCAATCCGCTTTACACTTCGCGCATGTCATCAGAGGAGCGCCCCGGCGCCGGGCGCCTGACGACTCGCGGTGCCGCGACCAGGGCCCGCATCGTCGCCGCCGCGGCATCGCTCGTCCGCGGGCAAGGCGTCGCCGGGACGAGTCTGGACGACGTGATGGCGGCGACCGGCACAAGCAAGTCGCAGCTATACCACTACTTCGCCAATAAGGACGCCCTCATCCGCGAGGTTGTGAAGACCCAACTCGGCGACATCATCGCGGCACAGCAGCCCAATCTGGGCGACGTGTCGTCCTGGGAGGGTCTGCAGCGGTGGTGCGACCACGTCGTGGCCATGACCCGCGCGACGCAAGGCGTCGGGGGTTGTCCGTTGGGCTCGCTCGTGGGTGAGCTTGCCGAGCGGTCGGATTCGGCGCGCCGGGAGCTTGCGCAAGCCTTCGCCGAGTGGCAGTCATATCTGTCCGCGGGTTTGGCGACGATGCGCGACAGCGGCGAACTCTCCGCAGCTGCCGACCCTGCCGAGCTCGCATTGGCCATCATGAGTGCGCTGCAAGGCGGACTCCTGATGGCGCAGACGATGCGCAACGCGCGACCTGTCGAGCTCGCCGTGGACATGGCGCTGGGGCACGTCGCTGCCTTCCGTCGCGGTCCGTGAAATCACCTGACGGATCCGGCCTTGGCCGGTTCCGTTGGCGCCGAGATCGTTTCGCGGTTCGCGTGGGAGCGCGGACGGTTGCCGGATGTCAGCTGGGCCCGGGCCAGGCGTGCGACGATGAGCGGTGCTGCGTCTGATGAGGTGATCCGTTCGGTGGTCGGTCGCTATGCGGCTTGGGATTAGGGGTCCTCGTGGTCCACTGTGAGGCGAACGTGACCGGAGCGATGTTGCGTTGGGCTGCTTGACGTTTTAGTTGCAGCGCAATGTGCGGTCGTCAAGGGCGTGGAGCCGCCCGAAGAGTTTTCAGACCGCAGATCGACCGCGGTTTCTCTACCAGGTGCGTGCAGCTTGCAGCGCCACTGCGACTTGGGCCAGCCAGAAATTGTCGGCCAGCGGCCGTCCGGTGAGTTCGGCGAATCGGCGCAATCGGTAGTTGATGGTGTTGCGGTGACAGTGCAGTTCGTCGGCGGTGGCCGAGACGGACTGGCCGCGCTGCAGCCAGGTGTCGACCGTGGTGAGGAGTGGTTCGCGCCGTTCGGCTGGCAACTCGAGTACTGGTCCCAGTGTGGTTGTCACCACGGATGCGGCGGCGTCTGGCGAGCTGGCGAGCAAGACCGCGATGACGTCGCGGTTGTAGCGGGTGCTCGGGCGACTGTTCGACGAGGCTGACATGGCGACTTGAGCCTGAGCGCGGGCTTTTGAGCAGTCGGCGATGTCGGTGAAGGGGCTGCTGAGGCCAATCATGACGGGGATGTCGGTGCAGATGGTGGCGGCGATGGTGTCCAGCGCGTCCGCGCGGTTTCGTCGAAGCGATACGACCCCCAATTGCGCATGGGACGTGAGACGAAACCACGAGTCCTGAACGGCGGGCTGCGCCGAGATCAGCGTCTCGATGTCCGGAGGTGAATGCTGCACCGAAGGCTCAGCGCTGGTTGCCGAGATGATCGTGAGCTGTCCCGTCCGCGGGAGACCGAGGGCGGCGACCGCGTCCCAGAACGCTGCCCCGATGCTGGATTCGTTGAACAGCACCGTATCGAGGAGGGCGGCACGAACTTGTTCGTTGCGTCGGGCGTTGCGGATGTCGATTTCGCGGAAAACCGCGTGTGCGCGAAGCGAATTGGCGTTCATCCAGGCGAAGATGGACGGTGTCGCCGCGATGAGGGCTTCCTTTTCGATTTCCCCGGTGTCCGCCAGGCGTGCGAGCTCGTCCCAGATGGTCGCCGCGCCGAGGCGGTAGGCGTGCAACAGACTTGACTGCGTCAGACCTTGGCTGGCGCGGTGATGAATGGCGGAATCGAAGCTGTGGTGGCCGGGGTCAGTGCCACGGTCGATCCATTCGAGCATCTCGTCGAGGTACTCGGCGATGTTGCCCCTAACGGTCTCGCCGTTGTCGTCGTCGATGGGCAAATAGTCGGGTACTTCTGCGCGCAGCCGGGCGAGGACCTTGGTCACGATTGCGCCCGACTGTTGTCGTACGCGATTGGTGAGCACGGTCAGCGGTCGTTGCTGCAACATGTAGCGGATCGTAAATCGCCGCGCCCCGTTGTGCCCCCGCACAGGTTTCGTGATCGTAAATCTGGGCTGCTGTTCATTGTGAAGTTCACGCAGAACGATCACGCTTCTTGCTGTGAACGCCCCCTCCGATCAGACCATCGTTTTGATCCACGGCCTGTGGATGACACCCCTGGCATGGGAGGACTGGGTCGCGCGTTACCGCGCTCGCGGTTTCTCGGTCCTGACACCGGGCTACCCCGGCGTGGCCCCCGGCCCGGCCGGAGTCGCCGCGCTGCGCGAGAACCTCGCACCCTTGGCGGACCTCGGGGTGCGGGAGGTCTTCGACCATCTCGCCGAGATCATCGAGGAACTCGCCGAGCCGCCGATTTTGATGGGCCATTCCTTCGGCGGCACCTTCGTGCAGCTCCTGCTCGATGCCGGCTACGGGCGAGCCGGGGTGTCCATCGACGGTGCCGCCGTCAAAGGCATCAAAGCGCTGCCGTTCTCCGAAGTGCGGGCTACATTCCCGGTATTGAAGAATCCCGCCAACCTGCACCGTGCGGTGCCCATCACGCCCGAGCAGTTCCATTACGCGTTCACCAACACACTCACCGAAGCCGAGTCTGCGAGTGCCTATGAGCGGTACGCGGTTCCAGTACCGGCGCGCATCCTGTTCCAGGGCGGCCTGGCCAACTTCACACACCGCGCGGCCACCACGTACAACTTCGCCAACGACGACCGCGCGCCGCTGCTGTTCATCGCCGGCGGCCACGACCACATCCTGCCGCCCGCTGTGCAGCACGAGAACTACACGAAGAACGCCAAACACTCGGCCGCGATCACCGCCTTCAAGCTCTTCCCTGAGCGAGACCACTTCACTTGCGGCGCACCGGGATGGGAAGAAGTCGCCGACTTCGCCTTGTACTGGGCGCTGAACCCCGTGCCCGGGGAACTCGACTGACTCCTTTCACAACTGCGAACGAAAGCAACGGCCACCCATGACCACAGTGCGCGACGCCATCCTCGACCTGTTCCGCTCACACAATCTGACCACCTGGTTCGGTAACCCCGGCTCCTCGGAATTGGCTCTGCTGCAGGACTTTCCCGACGACTTCCGCTACTTCCTGGGCTTGCAGGAGATGATCCCGGTCGGGATGGCCGACGCCTACGCGCAAGTCACCCGCCGTCCCGCCGTGGTCAACCTGCACACCGCCCCCGGCATGGGTAACGCGCAAGGCCAGATCTACAACGCCTACGTCAACAAGACGCCGCTGATCATCACCGCGGGCAACCAGCGCCGCAACATGCAGAACCAGTACTGCCTGCTGACCAATCACGAACCCACCACCACACCAAAGCCGTTCGTGAAGTGGGCCGCCGAGCCGGCGACCGCCAGCGAGTCCCCGGCCGTGCTGGCCCGGGCCATCCACCTGGCCACCACCCCGCCGATGGGCCCGGTGTTCGTCTCGCTGCCGATGGACGACATGCCGATCGAACTGACCGACGGCCAGCTCGCCGACATCGCGGTGGTGCGCGAACGCACGGTGACCCACGCAACCGGTTTCCCGACCGAGCTGGCCGAGCAGGTCGGCGCACAACTCGACGCCGCCACCTCCCCGGCGATCATTGTGGGCGGCGATATCGACCGCTACGACGCGTATGACGCGGTGATCGAGCTGGCCGAGCGCACCGAATCGCCGGTATACACCGCACCATTGACCGGCTGGAGCGGCTTCCCGGAGAATCACCGGCTCTATCACGGCGCGCTGCCCCCGGGGGCGGGCTGGATCTCCGGGCTGCTCGCGGGCCACGACCTGATCCTCACGATCGGGACGCCGGTGTTCCGCTATTACCCGCTGGTGCCCGGGCCGTACCTGCCCGAGGGCGCTCGCTTGATCCAGATCACCAACGATCCCGACGAGGCCGCCCGCGCCCCCGTCGGTGACGCGATCGTCGCGGACATTCGCGCCGCCACTCGGGCCTTGGCGGCGGCGGTCAAACCCACCCAGCGCTCCGCGCCCGCGCCACGCGCCGCAGTCCCCGAACGGGTTTCGGAGCAGGTGCCGCTGAAGCCCGCGGATCTGTGGACCGCTGTTGCTCACGCCGCACCCGCGGACACGCTATGGGTCAGCGAAGCGGGCAGCAACGAGATCACCATGACCGAAAGCATCCGTCCGGGCAATCCGCGGTCACATCTGTCGGCCGCCGGCGGGGGACTCGGCTGGGGCCTGCCGGCCTCGGTCGGTGCTCAAGTCGCGGCTCCGGACCGGCCGGTCGTGTCGTGCATGGGTGACGGCTCCATCCACTATGCGATCACCGCGCTGTGGAGCGCGGCGCGCTACAACATCCCCCTCACCGTGGTGGTGGCGTCTAACGCCGAATACGGTGTGGTCAAAGAGTTCGGCGTGTGGGAAAAGACCCCGAACGTCCCCGGGCTCGACATCCCCGGCCTCGACATCGTCGCGACCGCGGCCAGCTACGGCGTCGACGCCCACGAAGCGCACAGCTCCGACGAGGTATTCGAACTGGTCAAAGCCGGCATCGCCGACCGCGACCGTCCCACCCTGATCAACGCCCGCACGACACCCGTGCCCGGGGGATTCGGCAGCTAGGAGACTTCTGGTGGACGGCACGATCATTTCGGCGTTCGCCGCGGCGCTTCAGGGCCGCGACGCGGTGGCCGCCGACGAGGCCACCCTGGCCGAACACACCAAAGATTACTGGGGTTTCGGCCGACAACCTGGTCTGGTGTTGCGCCCGCGCAGTCGCGACGACGTCGTCGCCGCCGTCAAAGTTGCTGCTGAACATCATGTTTCGTTGGTTACCCGCGCCGGCGCATCGAACTGCAGTGCCGGAGTCATGGCCGGCGCGGACCGCGTGGTGATCGATCTGACCCAGATGAACCAGATCCTCGACATCAACCCGGCAGCTCGCACGGCTCGGGTCCAGCCCGGTGTCATCAACTTCGATCTGCAACAGCAGCTAGCCCCACACAAACTGGTGTTCTCACCCGACCCGGTATCGGCACATCTGGCTAGCGTCGGCGGCAACATCATCGAAAACGCCGGTGGGCCACACGCTCTCAAGTACGGCGTCACCTACAACCACGTCCTCGGCGTCGAAGCGGTTCTGGCTGATGGCACCGTGATCAACCTCAGCGCGGCCGACGACGGCCCGGATCTGCTCGGGGTGCTGATCGGGTCGGAAGGTACTCTTGCGATCCTCACGGAGGCGACCGTCGCGTTGCGCCCCATTGCGCCGGTCACTCGCAGCCTGATGGGCAGCTTCGACACCGCCCGGGAGGCAGCTGAAACCATCTCCGCGATCATCCGGACCGGGACCGTGCCCGCGGCGGTCGAATGGCTCGACCGAGCCGGCATCAACGGCCTGCAGCAGTTCACCGACACCGGCTATCCCACCGACGCCGACGCGATCGTGCTCATCGACGTCGACGGGACCGCCGCCGAGGTCGACCGCGACGGCGCGATCGTAGAAAAGGTTTTGCGACAACACGCCACCGAGGTGCGCCGCGCCGATGATGACGACGCCCGCGCCAAGCTCTGGTACGGACGCCTGCACGCCCCGGACGCCGTCGTGCACAGCGGCAAAGGCTTCTTCATCGGCGACGTCACCGTTCCGCGCCAACACATTCCGGAGATGCAGCAGGCAATCCAGGACGCCGCCAAACGACACTCGGACGCCCTGCTGTTCATCGCCGTGACCGGACATGCCGGAGACGGGGACCTACACCCGACCACCTTTTACGACAAGGAGAACCCCGACGCGCCCGCGGCTTTGGAAGCCGCCAACAACGAGATCATCGAAGCGGCATTGAAGCTGGATGGCACGATCACCGGCGAGCACGGGGTGGGCACCGAGAAAATCCAATTCATGACGAAACGCTTCACCCCGGTCGAGATCGCCGCGCAACGCATCCTCAAGCGGGTCTTCGATCCCGCGCACACCTTCAACCCCGGCATCATGTTGCCCGAACCCTCACCAGAAGAACCCGCGCTGCCTGCGTTCGAAGCCGCCGTGCGCGCGGCGCTCGAAGGTCATCCGAACACCGCACCGCACGCCGACGGCGACGACACCACGGTCGAGGTCAACACCGGCAACTTGAACCTGGTGGTCGGCGCCGCGGTCACCCTCGGCGACCTGTCGCGCAAACTCCACGAGCAAGGTGTGACCTGCCCGGCCGTCCCAATGGAGGGCCTCGACCGCACCGTCGGCGAACTGATCGCCAACGCGACCGGCCAGGAACGCCTCGAGGTGCGCCACGGGCTGCTCGGCGTCGAGGTCGTCCTCCCCGACGGTGCCGCCGCTGCCCGCTTCGGCGGCCAGAACATGAAAGACGTCGCGGGCTACGACACCAAACGGCTGTTCATCGGCGGGGGAAACGCATTCGGGACGATCACCAGCGCTGTCTTCAAGATCGCGGTCGCACGGTAGACCGATGTCCTGGCAGATGCATGCCATCGCTACCTACGGGCGAGTCGTCCGTCGACCTCGCACCTATGCCACTGCGCGAAGCGCGCGCGCCTATCTCAATCGGCCCAAGAACAGCGGCGGGCCACCGCCTGGGATCGCGACGTCAGCTCGTTACCGTCTGACCCGTGCCACCGTGGGCGGGTTCGATTGCTACACAGTGCAATCGGCGAGCGGTACGCCAATTCCTGCCCGCGGCCCGTCGGTGGTCTACGTCCACGGGGGCGCCTACGTCAACCAGATCGCGCCCGCGCACTGGAAACTCGTCTGCGCGATCGCCGACGCGACCCGGCGCCCTGTGCACGTCCCCCTCTACGGACTCGCGCCGCAGCACCATGCCGAGGAAGCGATCGACTTCCTCGGGCACGTGATCGGCCGAGCCGCGCATGACGGGCCCACCTATCTGGCCGGTGACTCCTCCGGCGGGGGCCTGGCGCTCGCCGCTACCCAGGCGACCATCAGCGCCGGAGCCACCCCGCCGCTCGGGCTCACCCTGATCAGTCCGTGGCTCGACATCGCACTGACCAATCCCGCCATCCCAACCCTCGCCAAGCGCGACCCCTGGCTCGCGGTTCCCGGCCTGCGCGAGTGCGGCCGCGTATGGGCCGGACATCTCCCGGCGGACGACTACCGGGTCAGCCCCATCTTCGGTGCGCTGCACAATCTTCCACCCATCGACCTCTACGTCGGCGACCGCGACATCTTCGTCGCCGACTGCCGCCGGCTGCGGGACACCATCGGCACCGGCCGCATTGCCTACCACGAGCAGCCCGGGGCGATTCACGTCTACCCGCTGCTGCCCGTTCCGGAAGCCAAGCCCGCACGCCGCGCACTGCTCGGCCACATCGACGCCGCCCTCGTCAAAAGTGAGCAATTTTGACGAGTCGCACAGTCGGCCTCCCGCACACCACCACACTCGAAAGCCTGCGCTTCACCACGCTGGTGGCGCTGCCCAACGTGGCCGAGGGCCTCTTCAGCCGCCGACCCGCGGTAACCGCTGCGCTCAACCGAGCCGGTGTCGCCCGCAGCGCACACCGGCTGCTCACCGCGCTGCACCGGCGCTACGGTGACGGACCGATCTGGGTGAAGGTGGGAGGCAAGCCCACGCTGCTCGTCTTCGGCCCGGATCAGATCCGTTTCGTACTCTCCCACGCGCCGGAGCCTTTCGCGTCCGACCCCGAGCCCAAACTCTCCGGAATGAACAAATTCCAGCCGCACGCCCTGACCATCTCACGAGGCGACCATTGGTCCGACCGCCGCCGATTCACCGAGGCTGTCCTGGCGCAAGCCGCCGGTAGCGGCGCGGTCGCCCACCGGTGCGACACCGTCGCGGACCAGGAAGCCCGAGCCATGCCCGACAACCTTGACTGGCCATGGTTTCACAGCGTGATACAGCGAATCGCGCGCCGAATCATTCTCGGCGACAACGCAGCTGACGACCAAAAAATATCGGCGCAACTCGTGACGCTGATGGCCAAAGCCAACCCACCCGGCAGGGGAGACCCCGAGATTTTAGACACCTTCCTGACCGCGCTGAGCCGCTACGCTCAAGCCGCGGACGCACACAGCCTGGTCGGACAATTCGCCGCGGCGCCCGCCTCCGACGTCACGTACCCGACCCATCAAGTCATCCACTGGATGTTCGCGATGGGTGACACCCTGGCCATCAATCTCTGGCGTTGTCTGGCGCTGCTGGCCACACACACCGAGATTCTCCTCAACGCGCAGAACGCAATCGACGAACACAGTGCCCACGACTACCTCGTGGGCTGCCTATCCGAAGCGATGCGCCTCTGGCCCAGCACCCCCGTCTTGGCGCGAACCCTCACCGGGCCCACCAAGTGGGACGGCGAGATCGTGCCCGCGGGAACACAAGTCATGATCGTCAACACCTTCAACCACCGCGACACCAGCCGTTTCCCCGGGGCCGATCAGTTCAATCCCACAGCGTGGACCCAAGGGGCCGCCCAATCGTCGTGGTCATTCAACTTCTTCAGTCACGGCCCGCAAGCATGCCCGGGCGCCGACCTTGCGCTACGAATCGGCGTCGCCGTATTGACGGCCGTCCTCGGCGAGCGCAGCCCGGCGGCGACCGGTGCCAATCTGGACCCACACCGACCGCTGCCACGCACGCTCGACCACTCGCGTGTCGGCATTCGATTGAGACGCCGGCCCTGAAACACAGGCACCGCGCAGACTCGTCGGCCACGCTCAACGCCTTCGGGGTGCGGCCATCGCCGAGCCCCCGCCGGCGATCGAGGTGCCCGGTCACACCCGACTCGACCCCAAAGCTTGACTCGATGTCGAACGGATGTTCGAATAGAGGTCATGCGCTGGGCGGGCCAGGCGGTCGCCGTCAACGGGGACCCCGTCGAGGACGGGGCGCTACCGGGGCTGCAGCGGATCGGCCTCGTCCGCAGCGTGCGGGCCCCGCACTTCGAGGGCATCACGTTTCACGAGGTGCTGTGCAAGTCGGCACTCAACAAGGTGCCGGACGCCTCCGCGCTGCCGTTCCGGTACACCGTCAACGGCTACCGCGGTTGCTCGCACGCATGCCGCTACTGCTTCGCGCGGCCCACACACGAATACCTGGACTTGAACTGCGGCAACGACTTCGACAGCCAGGTCATCGTCAAGACCAACGTCGCCGAGGTCCTTCGCCGCGAGCTGCGCCGGCCGTCGTGGCGGCGCGAGACCGTCGCGCTGGGCACCAACACCGATCCCTACCAGCGGGCGGAGGGGCGCTACGCGCTGATGCCCGGCATCATCGCCGCCCTCGCCGAATCCGGCACACCGCTGTCGATCCTCACCAAGGGCACGCTGCTGCGGCGCGACCTGCCGTTGATCGCCGATGCGGCGCAACACGTTCCGCTGTCGGTCGCGGTGTCGCTGGCGGTCGGTGACCCGGACCTGCATCGCGACGTCGAGCCGGGCACGCCGAGTCCGCAGGCGCGCCTGGGCCTGATCGCGGCGATCCGCGAGGCCGGCTTGGACTGCCACGTGATGGTGGCGCCGGTGCTGCCGCAGCTGACCGACTCGACGGAGCACCTCGATCGGCTGCTCGGCCAGATCGCGGCGGCCGGCGCCACCGGTGTCACGGTCTTCGGCCTGCACCTGCGCGGCTCGACGCGTGGCTGGTTCATGGCCTGGCTGGCGCGCTCGCATCCCGACTTGGTGGCCCGCTACCGCGAGCTTTACCGGCGCGGTGCGTACCTGCCCCCGGATTACCGCGAGATGCTGCGGGGCCGGGCCGCGCCGCTGATCGCGAAATACCGGCTCGGCGGCGAGCTGCGGTCGTTCCGGCGCCCCGTCGCGGCTACCCCGGCGGAGCCGGAACACGTTCAGGCGACGCTGTTTTGACCTAGGCCGGTTTGTCGCGGCGCGGCTTGGTCAGCGTGAACCGGTCCACCTCGGTGACCGCGCCGAACGGCCCGCTCAACGCGTAGTGCGTGGCCTTGATCGAGGTGTTGCCACCGGGCTGGCCCGGGTCCACGTCGAACGCCGCGAACCCATAGGGATTGTCCCGGTCTCTGAACGCGGACCACGGCGCGTCCTCCACGACGTAGATCGGCGGCTTGCGCCCGAGCGCCGGATCGAACGCGCCGACGCCGGTCAGCACACGGCAGCGCGGCTCGGGGAACAAGAACGCGTTGGTGGGCGCGGACGTGCCGCCGCCGCCGATGACGAGATGCACCGTTCCCTTGGTCGCGTCGATGACGTCGCCGCGGGTGTCGACGGGGATCGGTGTGCGGGTGTCGGTCGGCAGTGTTCCGCGCAAGGGGTGCGAGCGCTCGTAGTGGTGTTCGTGGCCGCACACCACCAGGTCGACCTGGTACTCGTCGAACAACGGGAGCCATGCCTCGCGGATTCCCAGGTCGGCGCCGTTGGCGGGCTTGTCGGCGCTGGAGATCGCCGTCTGGTGCATGCACACGACCACCCAATCAATGTCCGGATCACGCCGCGCTGCGGCGAGTTCGGCTGCCAGCCAACGCTTTTGCTCACCACCCGAGTATCCGTGCACGTAGAAGTTGCCGCCGTCCTGAAACGCCACGTCGTCGTTGTTCAGGCTGATCACCCGCACCGAGCCGGCGGTGAACGAATACCAGAGCCCGCGCGTCTCCGGGCTCGAGCCCGTGTCGGGCACCGCGAAGTACGCCTGATAGGCACCGTAACCGATTGGGCCGTTGCCCAATTCGTTTTCGTGGTTGCCTGCCGCCGGCATCCACGGCCGGTAGCGCGCCGAGCGGGTGTTGTTCTCGAACCACGCGGACCAGGTACGGATCCGGTCCTGCGCGAGGTTGGCGTAGCACAGGTCGCCGTTGATCAGATTGAACAACGGCGCCATCCGCTCGACCGCCAGCGTGGTGTCGGCCGACGCGGGCGAGCCGATGTTGTCCGTGCCGTAGCTGCCGTCGGGCATCCTCACCAGCGTCGGCGTGGACTGATCTCCGAAGCTGGTGAATCGGAACGGCTTTCGGCCGGACGGTGCCGTCCTGATGGTGCCCATCTCCGGCTCGGCGCCGTCGTGCACGGCGGCGTACACATAGTCGGTGTCCGGGGCGAGGCCGGTCAGGCGGGCGTGATTCACGCGGACTTCGGTGTTGGACTTGGCATCGCGGTAGGTGCGGGTTTCGGCCGCCACGGTCCGGCCGAGGCCCGACGCCGGCGTGCCGTAGCTGACGCGGGGGTTGCGGATCGCGTCGACGGTGTGCCAGGACACCACCACCTCCGAGGCGGCCTGCCTGCCGAATTGCAGGTGCAGCCCCGTCACCGGCGGCGCGCCGGCGCGGCTCGGCTGGTAGACGAAGGCGGGCGCACCGCGGTGGGACCACACCAAGGCGGCGCCACCCCCGACGCCCGCCCCGAGGGCGGCCGAGACCGCGCTGGTGGTCAACAACCTGCGGCGGCTGATGCCGGGCGCGGCAGCACCGCCGTGGGGCGGTGCGGGTTCGTCGACCACCCCTGCTTCATACCCGAGCGGGGTGAACGTCCGCGGAACGGGCGCGCTAGTGGCTGTGCGGCTCGAGCAGTCCCGCCTGCCCGGTGGAGGGCGGGCGGGCCGCCAGCCACTCGCGGGTGGCCGCGTGCGACCGTTCGATAAGCGTTGCACCGTGGGAGAAGTCGGCCCCGGAGATGGCGACGGGGCACAGCGGGCGGACGACCCGCAGGTCGACCGTTCGCTCGAAGCGTTCGACGTCGACGGCGAGGCGATGGTTCACGGCCAGGGTCAGGGCGTGCAACGCCATGTTGACCGCCGTCTTCGGCGCCGCGGGCAGGGCGCACGAGTAGCCGGTCGGGAGCACCCAGACCCGGTCGGCGCCCAGCGCGACGGCGTGCGACACCGGCGTGTTGTTGACCACGCCGCCGTCCATCAGGTCGCGGCCGTTCACCCGGACCGGTGGAAAAACGCCGGGAATCGCGGCGCTGGCCGCGATCGCGTCCACGGCGTTCCCCGACGACAGCAGGACGTCGCCGCCGGAGACGACGTCGGTGGCCACCACATGCAGGGGGATCGGCGCGTCCTCGAGCCGCGCGAACTCGAGCTTCTCGGCGAGCAGCCGTCGCAACCCGACATTGGGCACCAGGTGCGACCGGCGGCCCAGCATGCCCATCGCGCCTGCGATCGGGTGCGTCGGAAAGATGTCCCTCCGCGACAGCGACGTCCATAGCTCGGCCAGCCCCCGAATCCCCGGGAGATCGGGTCGCGAGGCGATCCACCCGCCGTTGACCGCGCCGACCGACGTCCCGACGATCAGGTCGGGCCGTTCCCCCTCGTCGGCCAGGGCGAGCAGCATTCCGACGTGGATAGCGCCGAGGCTGGCCCCGCCGGACAACACGAAGGCCGTGGGCACAAATGCATAGTAGGGACCTGCGAGCACGCGTAGCGCCGTAACGAATTGGGTAGCGTTTTCGATATGACGAACGTGCGAATAGTGACCACGGGGGTCGCGGTGGCGACGTTTGCGGCCGCCGCAGCGGTGGCCGTCACGCCCGCGACCTCATCCGCGGACCCGGCCGGCCACCAGGTGACTTACACCATCACCGCCACCGGCAACCTCACCGGCAACGTCCGGTACATGAACACCGATCCGCCGAGCCAGGCTGCCTTCGACGCGAACTCGTCGCAGTTCCTCAACAGCGTGCAGACGGCATTCGCCGCGGGGCAGCCGCTGGTGTACAACACGACGTTGAACGACCCGAATAAGTGGGCGTTCGTGAACGCGAGCGGCGGTTGTCACTGGCCGGATTGCGATTCGTCGAACACGCCGCAGATCCAGTGCCAGATCGCCGTCGACGGTCAGGTCGTGGTGACGCAGAGCGCCACCACCGGCGTGACCTGCTCGACGCGGCCCTGGTGAACCGGTAGGTCCGCTCAGCGGTGCACCCGCAGCGCGAGGTAGTACTCGTGCCGCCGGGTGTGGTCGAGCGTGTAGCCGACCGCCCTGGTCACCCCGTCGTGGTCGGACTCCAGCCAGCGTTCGGTGTGCTGGCGTTCGAATTCGGTCCACGACGGCACGGTGAACCGCTCGAGGACCGTGTCGGGATGCTCGAGGCTGTGATAGAGCCCCCAGCTGTGGCCCCCCGTGCGCAGCCGTGAGCGCCGCACCGCGCTCATCGCCTCGACGAAGTCCTGGAGGGTGTCCGTCGCGACGCGGTAGCGCACGGTCACCAGCACCGGTCCGTCGTTGGGGCATGGCTCGAACACGACCATCGGCATCGGCCAGGCCCGGGAGATGTCGCGGCTCAGCTTCCCGGTCTCCGGGCGCAGCCCGAACGGGACGACGCTCAGCGCGGTGACGCCCAGCAACACCGCCGCCACGGTCAACGCCACGCCGAGCCCCTCGCGCGTGGCGACGACACCCCAGAGGTACGAGCCGACCGCCTGGGAGCCCGTGAATACCAGCAGGTACATCGCCAGCCCGCGGGCGCGAACCCAGCGCGGCAGATGCAGCTGCGCCGCGGCGTTCAACGTCGTCAACGTGATCAGCCAGGTCATCCCCGACAACACCAGGAAGGGCGCCGCCGCCGCGAACGGCAGAAAGACCACCGCAAGGGTGGCGGCGCCGTACGCGGCCGCGCACACCGCCAGCAGCGTGTTGGGCGGCACCTTCTGGCGTAACGGCGCCGGGACCGCGACGGCGAGCACCGCGCCCACACCGATGGCGCCCAGCGCCACGCCGTAGCCGCCGGCCCCCAGGTGCCAGGTGGCGGCGGCCGTCACGGGCAGCAGGGCCAGCAGGGCCGAGGCGGGGAAGACGAACAGGGCCGCGCGCAGCAGGATCCTGCGGAAGATCGGACCGTTGACCACGTAGCCCAACCCGGTCAAGATCGCCTGGCCGAGGTGCTCCCGTTCGATGGGCGCGATCTGCTTGGGTCGCCGCCACCCCGCCAGGGCGACGATGATGCCCACGAACGAGATCGCGTTGATCGCGAAGACCGCCGCCGGGCCCGCCACCGCCAGGACGATGCCGCCGATGGCGGGCCCGACCACCCGGGCGACGTTGACCGAGACGCTGGCCAGCGTTGCGGCGGACGTGATCTGCTCGCGGGGGACGACCTCCGGTTGGATCGCCTGCCAGGCCGGCGCCGTGATCGCGGAGGCGACGCCGATCGCCAGGGTGAACAGCAGCAGTGCGGTCGGGGTGAGGCGCCCGAAGTAGGTCAGCCCGGCCAGCGCGAGCGCTACCACCACCGCATACGACTGCAGGACGATCAGCAACCGTCGCTGGTCGAAGACGTCGGCGAGCGCACCGGCGAACAGCGCCAGCACGAGCGTCGGCCCCAGGCTCGCGGTCTGGACCAGTGCGACGACGGTGGCGCTGCTGTGGCCTTCGACCAAGACCCATTGCGCCGCCACGCTTTGCATCCAGGTGCCCACGTTGGAGACGAACTGCGCGACGAACAATGCGCGGAAAACCTGATTGCGCAACGGCGCCCAGACCGATATCTCCCCGCTGTCGGTGCGCTCCTGCGTCATATCCGACATGCGAGCCTTTCGCGTCGTGCGGCGGGGTAGAAGTCTAAGACACGCACCCAACGCGCGCATGACGGCGCGGCGTCACCGCCGGTGTCCGCCTCGTGATCGGCTGGCCGCCGTAATAGACCTCGACGCCGCCGGCGGGCACGAGAAAGATTGGGGCTAGCCCAAATTCGGAGCGGCGAAGGTGTCGCACTTCTTCGGGTCACCGGTCTGGTAGCCGACGGTGAACCAGTGCTGCCGCTGCTCCGACGAGCCGTGCGTCCACGACTCGGGGTTGACCCGCCCCGTCGCTTCCTTCTGGATGCGGTCGTCGCCCACCGACGCCGCGGCCGAGAGCGCGTCCTGGATGTCCTGATCGCTCAGCGGCTGCAGATAGGGCACGCCGGTGCTCTCCTGCTTGACGGTCGACGCGTAGTGCGCCCAGATCCCGGCGTAGCAGTCCGCCTGCAGCTCCGTGCGCACGCCGTTGCCGCCTGCGCCCTTCGCCCCCTGCTGCGAGCGGCCCAGGATGCCCTGCAATTGCTGCACGTGGTGGCCGTATTCGTGGGCCACCACGTACTCCTGCGCGAACGGCCCACCGCTGGAACCGAATTTGTCGACCAGCTCCTGGAAGAAGTCGGTGTCGAAGTACGCCGTCTGGTCAACGGGGCAATAGAACGGCCCCACCGCGGTGGTGGCCGGCCCGCAGCCCGTGTCCACCGAGCCGGTGAACAACCGGACGTGCGGCCGGGTGTAGCCCTGCATCAGCTGCTTCCACACCGCGTCCACCGAGTTGCCGGTGGCGACCACGCGGCACTGCACGTACTTGTTGGCGTCGGCCCCGGTCTTGCACTGGCTCAGGTCGAACCCGGGCGCCGAGTAGCCGCCGGTGTTCGTCTGCTGCTGGTTGAGCACGCGGCCCGGGTCGACGCCCAACAGCAACGCGCCGATCAGGATGAGCAGCCCGAGGCCGCCGCCCCCGACGGCCATCCCCATGCCGCCGCCGCCGCCCGACGACGACGCGGTGCTGGTGTCGATCTGCATACCCTCGTTGAAGCTCATCGCCCGCTCCTAACGTTGCCCGGTTTCGGCGAACCGCGTATCGGTGTAATTGCGCAGGTTGCGCAGGAATCGGCGGAGCCCCAGGTTGAGCAGCGGCCCCACCGCGTACATCGCCAGCCGCGCCGGGCCCGCGGGCTTCTGCGCCATGGTCCACGTCAGCCGGCACCCACCCGGGATGACCTCGACCCGGTAGTCCTCGGCGAATGCCGCGACGGCCTGCGTCGAGCATTCGTTGAACCGAAAAGCCATGTGGCTGAACGGCTCCCACGCCAGATACTCTTCGTTGCCGACCAGGCCACCGCGCATCTCGACGACCCGGGTGGTGCCCACGCCGCGCGGCTCGGGGCTGGTCCAGGTCACCTTGGTGATCACGCTCGCCCAGCGGGGCCAGGACTCCGCGTCGGCGAGCACCTCGAACAGCTGCTCGGGGGTGATCGCGAGGTCGACGCTGTTGCGATACACGAAGGGCGCGCTGTCGATGAAGCTCAGGTCGACGCGGTCGCAGGGGAACATGGAAATAATCTAGCCGGGGCCGTCGCTCGCCGCGGCCAGCAGCGGCACAAGGACGTCGCTGATCGGCGTAGCCAGATCATGGGCGCGGCCCTTGCGGCTGATCACCCCGTTGCGGATGTCCCACTCCATCCGCCGGCGGTTCTCCCGGTCGGCCAGGATCGAGGTGCCCATGTCCTCGGCGACGTGCCGGAACATCTCGGCCAGCTCGTCGACGATGGTGTCGGGCAGCTTGGCGCCCTCGGCCCGCGCGACCGCCAGGCATTCGGCGACGTAGCGCCGCGACAGTTCGGTGACGTCGTCGCGGCGGAACATGCCGGATCGCCGCCCGGACAGCGCCATGAACCCGGCCAGCGCATTGGTGAGCAACTTTCGCCAGGCGGCGGTGACGAAGTCGGGGTCGCAGTCCACCCGGCACCCGGCTCCGCGCAGCAGGTCGGCGACCGTCTGCGCCGCGGGCCCGCTGGGCAACACCAGCGTCGCCTCGGTGCGCAGCCGCACCCAACCCTCGGGCTGGGTCTCCGCCGAGTACCACACGATGCCGGGCACCACCGGCGACGACGGGCAGTGCGGCTGCACCTGCTCGGCCTGCTCCACGCCGTTCTGCAGCACGACGACGATCGTGTGCGGGTCGCACAGCCGGGTCAGCCAGCCCGACGCCGCGTCGTTCTGGGTGGCCTTGACCGCCAGCAGCACGACGTCGACCGGCCCGGTGACCTCGCCCGGATCGGTGTGCACGGGGCCGGGTACCACGATCGGATCCGCGCCGTCCGGCCGCAATTCGATGCTTTCCCGGGGGGTGTGGCCGCACACCAGCACCGAATGCCCTGCCTGGTGAAGCAGCGCGGCGATCGTGGTGCCGACGGCGCCGGGACCGACGAGTGCGATGTTGGTGACGATAGGACCGAAATTACCTCCCTCTAGACTGGGCACTCGTTCCAACCGCGGGAAAGGGAGTGTTTGTGCTGCGCAGCCACGCCGCCGGGTCGCTGAGAAGCAGCGACGCCGGACAGCAGGTGACGCTCGCGGGCTGGGTGGCTCGCCGCCGCGACCACGGCGGCGTCATCTTCATCGATCTGCGCGACGCCTCGGGGGTCGCGCAGGTGGTGTTCCGCAACGCTGACGTGCTGGCGCAGGCGCACCGGTTGCGCGCCGAATTCTGCGTCGCGGTCACCGGTGTCGTCGAGATCCGGCCGGAGGGCAACGCCAACCCGGAGATCGCCACCGGCGACATCGAGGTCAACGTCGCCACCCTGACCGTGCTCGGCGAGAGCGCGCCGCTGCCGTTCCAGCTCGACGAGCCCGCCGGCGAGGAGCTGCGGCTGAAGTACCGCTACCTCGACCTGCGCCGCGACGGGCCGGCCGCGGCGCTTCGCCTGCGCTCCAAGGTGAATGCCGCCGCCCGCGCGGTGCTGGCCGGCCACGACTTCGTCGAGATCGAGACGCCGACGATCACCCGGTCGACGCCGGAGGGCGCGCGCGACTTCCTGGTGCCGGCCCGGCTGCACCCCGGCTCGTTCTACGCCCTGCCCCAGAGCCCGCAGCTGTTCAAGCAGTTGCTGATGGTGGCCGGGATGGAGCGCTACTACCAGATCGCCCGCTGCTACCGGGACGAGGATTTCCGCGCCGACCGGCAGCCCGAGTTCACCCAGCTCGACATGGAGATGAGCTTCGTCGACGCCGAGGACATCATCGCGATCTCCGAGGAGATCCTGACCGCGCTGTGGAGGCTGATCGGCTACCAGGTCCCCACACCCATCCCGCGGATCACCTATGCCGACGCGATGCGCCGATTCGGCTCCGACAAGCCGGACATGCGGTTCGGGCTGGAGCTCGTCGAGTGCACAGAGTTCTTCAAAGACACCACGTTTCGCGTCTTCCAGGCGCCGTACGTGGGCGCGGTGGTGATGCCGGGCGGGGCGTCGCAGCCGCGTAGAACGCTGGACGGCTGGCAGGACTGGGCCAAGCAGCGCGGCCACCGCGGGCTGGCCTACGTGCTCGTCGGAGATGACGGCACGCTGGGCGGCCCGGTGGCCAAAAACCTGACCGACGCCGAGCGCGACGGCCTGGCCGCCCACGTCGGGGCCGAGCCGGGGGACTGCATCTTCTTCTCCGCCGGCCTGCCCAAGCCGTCGCGCGCCCTGCTGGGCGCCGCCCGCGGAGAGATCGCCAGCCGGCTCGACATGATCGATCCCGAGGCGTGGGCGTTCGTCTGGGTGGTGGACCCGCCGCTGTTCGAGCCCGCCGACGAGGCGACCGCCGCCGGGGACGTGGCCGTCGGCTCGGGCGCGTGGACGGCGGTGCACCACGCGTTCACCTCGCCCAAGCCCGAGTACGAGGACGTGGTCGACACCGACCCCGGCGCCGTGCTGGCCGACGCCTACGACATCGTCTGCAACGGCAACGAGATCGGTGGGGGATCGATACGTATCCACCGCCGCGACATCCAGGAGCGCGTATTCGCCGTGATGGGCCTGGACCAGGCCGAGGCCGAGGAGAAGTTCGGATTTCTGTTGGAGGCGTTCACCTTTGGCGCGCCGCCGCACGGCGGGATCGCCTTCGGCTGGGACCGGATCAACGCGCTGCTGTCGCGCGTCGACTCGATCCGCGAGGTGATCGCGTTCCCGAAGACCGGCGGCGGCGTCGACCCGCTCACCGATGCGCCCGCGCCTATCACCGCGCAGCAGCGCAAGGAGTCCGGAATAGACGCCAAACCGGAGAAGGTTGACCGGGCATGACGGAAATGCCTGACACCCAGACCATCAACGCGTTCAACCAGAGCATCATCGACGAGTTCCGATCCAACGGCGGCAAGGTCGGCGGCCAATTCGAGGGCGCCAACCTGCTCCTGCTGCACACAACCGGCGCCAAGTCGGGTGAGCCTCGGGTGTCGCCGCTGGCCTACTTCGACATCGACGGCAAGCTGATCATCATCGGCTCGTTCGCCGGCGCGCCCGTCAGCCCGGCGTGGGTGCACAATCTCCGGGCCAACCCCGCGGCGCATGTCGAGGTTGGCACCGAGGAGTTCGACGTGGCCGCCCACGAGTTGCCGCGCGCCGAACGCGACGCGCTGTTCGACAAGATCACCGCGGCCGCGCCCGGCTTCGCCGAGTACCAATCCAAGACCAGCCGGGTCATTCCGCTGTTCGAGTTGCGGCGCACTTAGGTGTCGTGAACACCTCGCGGCCATCGGTTGTTCTCGCCGCCGCGCGTGCGGGCAACAAACGGCTGCGACTGGTGTGGTTCAACCTGATTCAGACCTCCGTGGCCGCGGGACTGTCGTGGTATCTCGCGCACGATGTCTTGGAACATCCGCAGCCGTTCTTCGCGCCGATCGCGGCCGCCGTGTCGTTGTCGACGAGCAACGTGCTGCGCGCGCAACGCGCCATCCAGATGATGGTCGGGGTAACTCTCGGCATCGGGCTTGGTTCGGTGGTGCAGGCCGTGCTCGGCCCCGGGGCGGTCCCGATCGCGATCGCCGCCTTGGTCGCGCTCGGGGCCGCGGTGTTCATCGGGGGCGGCTTCATCGGACACGGGATGATGTTTGCCAACCAGACCGTGGTGTCGGCGATCCTGGTGTTGGCGCTGTTTCACAGCGGCCTGGGCTGGGAGCGCATCTTCGACGCGCTGATCGGCGGTGGGGTGGCCATCGTGTTCGCCGTCTTGCTGTTCCCCGCCGACCCGCTGAGGGTGCTGCGCAACGCGCGCGTCGGCGTGCTGGGCGTGCTGCACGACGTCTTGTCGCGGGCGGCGGACGTCGCCGTCGGACGCAAGGTGCCGCCATCCGACTGGCCACTGACGGCGGTCGACCGAGTGCACGAACAGCTCAGCGGACTGCTCGAGGCGCGCACCACGGCCCGCCAGGTGGTGCGAGTCGCGCCGCGCCGCTGGGGCATGCGCGACACGGTCCATGCCGCCGACCGCCAGGCCGTACACGTGGCCTTGCTGGCCGGTTCGGTGCTCCAACTGGCCCGCGCCGTCGCCCCTACCGCCGACGGCAGTCGCGACGGGCTTCCGCAGACCGTGCCCACCGTCTTGGTGGTGCTCGCGGCCGCGACCGCCCTCGCCGACGCCGATCCGGCCGGCGCGTGCGCGTACATCGCGTCCGCGCGTCATCACGCTTCGGAATTGCAGTCGATCGCCCGCGAGAAGACGCAGCTGATCCTCGCCGACGTCGTCAGCGCCTGCGTCGACGACCTGCAACGCGTGATCGACCTGCGGCACGTGTGAGGTTCAGCGGGAGTCGGCCAGGAACTCCTGGACCAACTTCCTCGGGGCCTGCGTCAGCCACGCCTCGGTGATCAGCTCCTCGAGGTCGCGGACCGAGATCGCGTCCAGTTTGACCAGCACCGCCGGGTAGCCGTCGAAATGCGGTGTCGTGAAATAGACGTCCGGCTCGTCGGCGATCAGCCCGAACTTGACGCCCTCGTCGGACACCCGCACACCGAGGATGTCGCCGCCGGGCGGTTCCGCGCCCCCGTCTGCCAGCGCCTCGCGTTCGGAGGGGCGCAACGGCCGCTCCCACGCCAGCAACTTCTTGCCGACCCGCCAATCATGCGGGGACGGCTCCGAGGTGAGTGCCAGCTCACGGACGATGCGGGCGACGTCGTACCACGTGGCCACATCTCGATTGTGCTCCCGGTTTGGTCTGCGTGCCGCCGGATCGGCAAACGGTTTCGCGTCGCGGACGGCGCGCAAGCGGCCGGCGTGTGATGTGATCAGCCTTGTGTCTGAAGCTGACGCCGGGACCGCCCGCCGCCACCGAGTCACCCACCGCACCGAGTACCGGTACTCCGACGTGGTGACCGGCTCCTACGGCCGCGGCTTCCTCACCCCGCGCGATTCGGCGCGGCAGCGGTGCGTCGCGCACCGGCTGACCATCGACCCGGCCGCCGCCGACGTCTCCACCAGCGTCGACGTCTACGGCAACATCAGCTCCTACTTCCACGTCACCGAGCCGCACCATGCCCTGACCGTGACCAGCGACTCCATCGTCGACGTCTATCCGCCCGCCCCGGGGCGCTACACCAGCGGGCCCGCGGTGCAACCGTGGGAAGACTCCCGCCCAGTGGGCGGCAGGGGCGCGCTCGCCGCCGAATTCACGCTCGACCTGAATCCGCCCGAGATCACCGACGAGATCCGGGAGTACGCGGCGCCCAGTTTCGCCCCGGGGCGCCCGCTGGTCGACGTTCTGCGTGACCTCGCGTCGAGGATTTTCGCCGACTTCACCTACCGCTCGGGGTCGACGACGATTTCCACTGGTGTCAATGCGGTTCTGGCGGCCCGGGAAGGGGTATGTCAAGACTTTGCCAGGCTGGCGATCGCCTGCCTGCGCGCCAACGGTCTTGCGGCCAGCTACGTGTCCGGGTACCTGGCCACCGACCCGCCACCGGGAAAGGATCGAATGATCGGGATAGACGCCACCCACGCCTGGGCGGGGGTGTGGACCCCGCAGGAACCAGGCCAGTTCGAATGGCTCGGCCTGGATCCCACCAACGACCAGCTGGTCGACGAGCGCTACATCATCGTGGGACGCGGCCGCGACTACGCGGACGTGCCGCCGCTGCGCGGCATCATCTACACCAATTCCGAACACAGCGTGATCGACGTCGCCGTCGACGTGGTGCCGTTCGAGGGGGATGCGCTGCATGCGTGACTTCAACTGCCCCAACTGCGGCCAGCGCCTGACGTTCGAGAACTCCACCTGCCTGAATTGCGGCAGCGCGCTGGGGTTTTCGCTCGAGCAGATGGCTCTGATGGTGATCGCCGAGGAGAACGCCGGCGACCACGCCGGGTTCGTGGACGCCGCCGAGTATCAATTGTGTGCCAATCTCCAACTGGCCGAATGCAATTGGCTGGTGCCCGTCAACAATCCCCGGCTGCTTTGCACGTCCTGTGCGCTGACCACCGTGCGGCCCAACGACGCCGACACCGCCGGTCTGGCCGAGTTCGCCCGGGCGGAGGCGGCCAAGCGGCGGCTGATCGCGGAGCTGCACGAACTCAAGCTGCCGATCATCGGGCGCGACGAGGATCCCCAGCAGGGCCTGGCATTCCACCTGCTGTCCAGCGCGCACGAGAAGGTAATGACCGGGCACGACAACGGCGTCATCACGCTCGATCTCGCCGAGGGCGACGACGTGCACCGCGAGCAACTCCGGGTGGAGATGGAGGAGCCGTATCGCACCCTGCTGGGGCACTTCCGGCACGAGATCGGGCACTACTATTTCTACCGGCTGATCGCGCCGTCGAGTGACTACCTCGCGCGGTTCAACGAGCTGTTCGGCGATCCCGACGCGGATTACCAGGAGGCGCTGGACCGCCACTACAGCCAGGGGCCACCCGAGGACTGGCAGGAGGACTTCGTCTCGTCGTATGCCACCATGCATCCCGCCGAGGACTGGGCCGAGACGTTCGCCCACTACCTGCACATCCGCGACACCCTGGACACCTCGGCGTGGTGCGGCTTCGCGTCGGCGTCGGCGACGTTCGACCGGCCGGCGTTGGGCCCCAGCGCCTTTCAGACGATCATCGATATGTGGTTGCCGCTGTCGTGGTCGCTGAACATGGTGAACAGGTCAATGGGCCATGACGACCTCTACCCGTTCGTGCTGCCCGTCGCGGTGCTGGAGAAGATGAAGTTCATCTACACCGTGATCGACGAGGTGACGTCGGAGTCACGGGGACCGGCCGCCATCGCGGGGTAGGTCGAGACGATGTGCTTCTCCATCACGGCGGACCTGGTGGTGGGCACCGCCCTCGTGCCGGTCGCGGTGGCCAGCCTGCGCGAGGTGAAGCACTGGCGCGAGGTGCCTTTCGCTTCGCTGCCCGCGGTGTTCTCGGTCCACCAGTTTCTCGAGGCGGCGGTGTGGCCCAATCGCTTCGTCTCGGCCGGGGTGGCGGAGTTCGCGATGCACGCCTATGTGTTCATCGCGCTGCCGGTGCTCCCGCTATTGGTTCCGTTGGCGATCCTGATGCTCGAACCGCGCGGCGCGCGGCTGCGGGTTGCGCCGTTTGCGGTGCTCGGTGCGGTGGTGTCGGCCTATCTCGCGATGGTCGTCCTCATCAAGCCGGTCGGGGTGACGAGGTGCCCGCACGCGCTGGAATACCAGACCGCCGCTCGGGAAAGTTACTTGTGGGCAACGCTCTACATTGTCGCGGTCATCGGGCCCGCGTTGCTGTCGGGCTATCGCTCCATTGTGGCGTTCGGATTCGCAAACCTGGTGGGGCTGATCGCGGTCGGCCTCCTCTACTTTGAAGCGTTCGCGTCGTTCTGGTGCATATATGCCGCCGTGCTGTCGGTTTTGGTGCTGGTGCACATGCGACGTCGGCGGCGGTTGCCCGACGAGCACCGCTTCCGGGGTGGTGACCTGGATCGCGCAGCATCGAACGTGTGATTCTCTCAAATCCCTTGTGTCACTTTAGCTTCAACCGTCACAATGCGGGCTTTTTTGTCGGTGGGGGTTTCTAGAGTTTGAGGTATGGAGGCCAGTCGTGAGGAGATCGTCGACGTTATCGACGCGCTCGACGGCGACGCGGACCGCCTGTGCGCCGTGTCTTTTGACGTGCTCACCACCCCGGAACGGTTGCGGGCTTTGGAGCGGGTGGAAAGCGTCGCCCGCCGGCTGCGTACACCCCAGCACGCGCTGATCAATCAGCTGTCCGCGCAGGCCAGTCCCGAAGAGGTGGGCGGCTCGCTGCGGGTGGGGTTGGCCGACCGGTTGCGCATCACCAAGGCCGAGGCCGCCCGGCGCATCGCCGAGGCCGCCGACCTCGGCGAGCGCCGGGCGCTGACCGGTGAACCGCTGGCACCCAAGCTGACTGCGACCGCGGCCGGCCAACGCGCCGGGCGCATCGGCGAGGGCCACATCAACGTGATCCGCGACTTCTTGGCCCACCTGCCGGATGCCATCGACGCCCTGACCCGCCAAGCCGCCGAAGCCGACCTGGCCGCCAAGGCCGCCGGGTATCGGCCCGACGAACTGGCCCGATACGCCCAGCGGCTGAGGGAGTGGCTGCACCCCGACGGGGAATTCAGCGATGCCGAGCGGGCCCGCAAGCGCGGGATCGCCCTGGGCGCCCAGGACTTCGACGGCATGTCGCGCCTGAGCGGGCTGGTCACCCCGGAGCTGCGGGCCGCCATCGAGGCCATGCTGGCCAAGCTGGCCGCGCCCGGGGTGTGCAACCCCGACGACGAAATCCCGGTGGTCGACGCGACACCCGATCAGGACGCGGTGCGCCGCGACACCCGCAGCACGGCGCAACGCCACCACGACGCCTTCCTGGCCGGGCTGCGCGGACTC
>NZ_LZJJ01000071.1:0-14105 GCF_001667625.1 Mycobacterium sp. E1715 | reverse complement strand
ACAAGTTCTCCGCGTTGAACACCGCGGTGTGGAGCGGTGGGTCCTTCATCTACGTTCCGCCGGGCGTGCACGTCGACATCCCGCTGCAGGCCTACTTCCGGATCAATACGGAGAACATGGGCCAGTTCGAGCGGACCCTGATCATCGTCGACGTGCACGCCCGGCGGAACGTAGATGAAGGACCCACCGCTCCACACCGCGGTGTTCAACGCGGAGAACTTGTTGTCCCCGGCCGGGATCACGGTGCCGAAGTACTGCTGGAAGAGCTCGGGGTGTTCCCGCAGGCCGGTGTCGGTGTCGAGGAAGATGACGCCCTGGGACTCCAGGTCCTCGCGGATCTGGTGGTACACCACCTCGGACTCGTACTGGGCGGCCACCCCGGCGACCAGCCGCTGCTTCTCGGCCTCGGGAATTCCCAAGCGGTCGTACGTATTCCGGATGTCCTCCGGCAAGTCATCCCATGAGGCCGCCTGCTTCTCGGTCGACCGCACGAAGTACTTGATGTTGTCGAAGTCGATGCCGCTCAGGTCCGAGCCCCAGTTGGGCATCGGCTTGCGGTCGAAGATGCGCAGCGCCTTCAGCCGGGTCTGCAGCATCCATTCCGGCTCGTTCTTCTTCGCCGAGATGTCGCGGACCACCGCCTCGGACAGCCCGCGCTGGGCGCTGGCTCCGGCGACGTCGGAGTCCGACCAGCCATAGCCGTAGCGGCCCAGCGACGCGATCGCCTGCTCCTGGGTCAACGGCTCTGTTATGGCCTTCTGGGCCTCTGGCGTGAGGGTCATAACGACGCTCCTTCGATGCTCGTGGTGTCGCGACGCGGGCTGGGCGCCGGGGTAAGAGGTACGTGGGTGGTGCAGGCGCAGTTGCCGTTGACGATGGTCGCCAACCGCTGCACGTGGGTTCCGAGCACCTCGGCCATGGCCTGCTGCTCGGCTTCACACAGTTCCGGGAACTCCTCGGCGACGTGCGACACCGGGCAGTGGTGCTGGCAGATCTGCACGCCGTGGATCGGGCCGCCGACCCGCGTCGTGGTGGCGACGTAACCGGCCTTGGTCAGCGCGCCGGCCACCCGCTCCGCGGCCGCCTCGACTTCGGCGTCGTCGTCGCCCTCGGCCGACGGTACGCCGGCCAGGATCGAATCGATCCGTTGCCGGGCGAACGTGCGGACGGCGTCCTCACCGCCGATTTCCCGCAACTGCCGCATGGCGGCCGCCGCCAGGTCGTCGTAGGCGTGCTCGAGCTTGGCGCGGCCCCCCGCGGTGAGCCGGAACCGCTTGGCGGGACGCCCGCGACCGACCTGCTGCCAGGACGCGGCGGGCACCGACTCGGCGTCCCCCGCTTCGATCAGGGCGTCGAGGTGGCGTCGCACGCCGGCGGCCGCCAGCCCGAGCCGGTCACCGATCTCGCCGGCGGTGATCGATCCGGACTCCACCAGCAGGCGCACGATCGCGCGGCGGGTGTGGCCATCCGGCATCGCCGCGCCGACGGCGGCGTCATCGAGGCCGGTTCGGATTTTCACAACACCAGTGTGACGCAATTCCGGGGATCGGTCTACCAAGGGTCCCCTGCGCGGGCGTTGCACTGGTCACATTCGATACAACGCGGCGCCGCGCTCGCGATCGCCGCCGGGTTGGCAGGCGAGCCCGGTGACCCCGACGGTTACGCTGCTCTGATGGCAGCCCGCCACCACGTGCTGAGCTCGTCGATCGCCAGCCTGCATGGCGACGAGCAGGCGGTGGGCACGCCGCTGAACGATACCGAGCTCACCGCGCTGCAGCGCACCCGCCTCTTCGGTGCGACCGGCACCATCCTGATGGCCATCGGCGCGCTGGGCGCAGGCGCCCGGCCCGTGGTCCAGGACCCGACCTTCGGGGTGCGGTTGCTCAACCTGCCGTCCCGGATCCAGACCGTGTCCCTGACGATGACGACCACCGGCGCGGTCATGATGGCGCTGGCCTGGCTGATGCTCGGACGGTTCGCCCTGGGCAGCAGGCGGATGTCCCGCGGCGACCTGGACCGCACCCTGCTGCTGTGGACGCTGCCGCTGCTGATCGCCCCGCCGATGTACAGCAAAGACGTCTACTCCTACCTGGCCCAGAGCCAGATCTCCCTCGAGGGGCTCGACCCGTATCGGGTGGGGCCGGCGTCCGGGCTCGGCCTGTCCCACGTCTTCACGCTGTCGGTCCCGACACTGTGGCGGGAGACGCCGGCGCCCTACGGCCCGCTCTTCTTGTGGATCGGGCGCGGCATCTCGGCCATCACCGGGGAGAACATCGTCGCCGCCGTGCTGTGCCACCGGCTGGTCGAGCTGGTCGGCGTGGGCCTGATCGTGTGGGCGACCCCGCGGCTGGCGCGGCGCTGCGGCGTCGCGGAGGTCAGCGCGCTGTGGCTGGGCGCGGCCAATCCGCTGCTCATCATGCATCTGGTCGCCGGCGTTCACAACGAGGCACTGATGCTCGGGCTGATGCTGGCCGGCGCCGAGTTCGCGCTGCGCGGCATCGACTCGCCGCGGCTGTTCCCGGCCTCCTGGCGGCCCGGTCCCGACTGGGAACCGCTCGGCATGCTGCTGGCCGGGGCGGTCCTGATCGTGCTGTCGTCACAGGTCAAGCTGCCGTCGCTGCTGGCGCTCGGCTTCGTCACGATGGCGCTGGCGTACCGATGCGGGGGCAACCTGCGGGCGCTGCTGCTGGCGGGCGGCGCGATGAGCGCGCTGTCGCTGGCGGTGATGGCGCTCGTCGGCTGGGCCAGCGGCCTCGGTTTCGGCTGGATCTACACGCTGGGCACCGCCAACGTCGTGCGCAGCTGGATGTCGCCGCCGACGCTGCTCGCCCTGGGCACCGGGCAGGTGGGCATCCTGCTGGGGCTGGGCGACCACACCACCGCGGTGCTGGGGCTCACCCGCGCCATCGGCGTGCTGATCATCACGGTGATGGTCGGCTGGTTGTTGGTGGCCGTCTTCCGCGGCCGGTTGCATCCGATCGGCGGCCTGGGCGTGGCGCTCGGCGTCACGGTGCTGCTGTTCCCCGTCGTGCAGCCCTGGTATCTGCTCTGGGCGATCATCCCGCTCGCCGCCTGGGCCACCCGCAGCGGTTTCCGCATCGCGGTCATCGTCATCACCCTGGTCGTCGGCATCTTCGGGCCGACCGCCAACGGCGACCGCTTCGCGCTGTTCCAGATCGTGGACGCGACCCTGGCCAGCACCGTGATCGTGGCGGTGCTCATCGCGGTGACCTACACCCGGCTGCCGTGGCGGCGACTCCCGGCCGACAGCGCCGAACCGCAAGGGACGACGGCCGAAACGGCGCCGGCGCCCACGACCGCTGAGACCCCGCGCCCGGCCGCGGTGCCTGACGCCTACGCTGATTCCACGTGAGCCGCGCCGACGACGATGCAGTGGGGACCCCACCCGCTTGCGGGGGAGAGCGGCGCTCGTGAGCTCGGACGTTCCTGAAACGGTCGTGCGGCTGCGCGGGGTGAGCAAGCGCTACGGATCCACCACGGCGGTCGCCGATCTCGACCTCGAGGTGCATGCCGCCGAAGTGCTGGCCCTGCTGGGTCCCAACGGCGCGGGAAAGACCACGACGGTCGAGATGTGCGAGGGCTTCGTGCGCCCGGACGCCGGCACCATCGAGGTGCTCGGCCTGGACCCGATCGCCGACAACGCCCGCCTGCGCACCCGCATCGGCGTGATGCTGCAGGGCGGCGGCGGGTACCCGTCCGCGCGGGCCAGCGAAATGCTGAACCTGGTCGCCTCGTACGCCGCCGACCCGCTGGACCCGGCGTGGCTGCTGGACACCCTGGGCCTCACCGACGCCGCCCGTACCACCTACCGGCGGCTCTCCGGCGGCCAGCAACAGCGGCTCGCGCTGGCCTGCGCTCTGGTCGGCCGGCCCGAGCTGGTCTTCCTCGACGAACCGACGGCGGGCATGGACGCACACGCCCGGCTGCTGGTCTGGGAGCTGATCGACGCGCTGCGCCGCGACGGCGTGACGGTGCTGCTGACGACACACCAGCTCAAGGAGGCCGAGGAACTCGCCGATCGGCTGGTCATCATCGACCACGGCGCGACCGTCGCCGCCGGCACGCCGACCGAGCTGATGCGCGCGGGCGCCAAGGACGAGCTCCGGTTCACGGCGCCGCCACGGCTCGACCTGTCGCTGCTGACCGCCGCGCTGCCGGAGGACTACAAGGCCTCGGAGGTGACGCCCGGCGAGTACCTGGTCGAGGGTCCGGTCGATCCGCAGGTGCTGGCCACCGTCACCGCGTGGTGCGCGCGGATCGACGTGCTGGCCACCGACATGCGCGTCGAGCAGCGCAGCCTCGAGGACGTGTTCCTCGACCTCACCGGCAGGAAGTTGCGGCCTTGAAACTGGACAAGACCCAATCGAACGTCTTCCCGGCGGGAACCTTCACCCCCGACCCCAGGCCGAACGCCGTGCCGCGGATGCTGGCCGCGCAATTCGGGCTGGAGCTCAAGCTGCTGTTGCGCAACGGCGAGCAGCTGCTGCTGACCATGTTCATCCCGATCACGCTGCTGGTCGGGTTGACACTCTTGCCGTTCGGCTCCTTCGGCCACAACCGCGCCGCCACCTTCGTCCCGGCCATCATGGCCCTCGCGGTGATCTCGACCGCGTTCACCGGACAGGCCATCGCGGTCGCCTTCGACCGCCGCTACGGCGCGCTCAAGCGGTTGGGCGCGACCCCGCTGCCGGTCTGGGGCATCATCGCCGGCAAGTCGCTGGCCGTGGTCACTGTCGTGTTCCTGCAGGCAATCCTGTTGGGCGCCATCGGGTTTGCGCTGGGCTGGCGTCCAGCGTTGGCCGCGTTGGCGTTGGGCGCAGCGGTCATCGCGCTGGGCACGGCCGGCTTCGCCGCGCTCGGGCTGCTGCTCGGCGGCACGCTGCGGGCCGAAATCGTGCTGGCGGTGGCCAACCTGTTGTGGTTCGTTTTCGCCGGGCTCGGGGCACTGACCGTCGAGAGCGGGATGATCCCGACCGGGGTCAAGTGGGCGGCCCGGCTCACCCCCTCGGGTGCGCTCACCGAGGCCCTGTCGCGGGCGATGGTCCTGTCGGTGGACTGGTTCGGCATCGCCGTCCTGGCGGCGTGGGGCGCGGTCGCGGCGCTGGCGGCGCTGCGCTGGTTCCGCTTCACCTGACGCAATCACCTGACGCGGGTGAGATCGCCGCGGCGCGCTCACGACACATAAACCACGCACACGACACGCCGCGTCGGGTGTGCGTCGTTTACGTCTCGCGACGCCAGGGCTTACTACAGGACGTAGTTTTGCTTGGCCTACCATCGGGCCATGCCCGTGGGACGAACGCTGATGCGGCTGGTGGACCTGCTCCCCAATCCCAGCGTGCGCGTCCAGCGCCTCCTCGCCGCGGCCGTCATCCTCACCCAGGGCGGTATCGCCGTCACCGGGGCGATCGTCCGCGTCACGGCGTCGGGCCTGGGCTGCCCCACCTGGCCGCAGTGCTTCCCGGGCAGCTTCACCCCTGTCGCCCACGCCGAGGTGCCGCGCATCCACCAGGCGGTCGAATTCGGCAATCGCATGATCACCTTCGCGGTGGTCGTCGCCGCGGCGCTGGCGGTGCTGGCCGTGATCCGGGCCCGGCGCCGGACCGAGGTCCTCGTCTACGCGTGGCTGATGCCGGTGTCGACGGTGGTGCAGGCGGTCATCGGCGGCATCACCGTGCGCACCGGCCTGCTGTGGTGGACGGTCGCGATCCACCTGCTCACCTCGATGACGATGGTGTGGCTGTCGGTGCTGCTCTACGTCAAGATCAGCGAGCCCGACGACGGCGTGCTGCGCCGGCGGGTCCCCCGGCCGCTGCGCGCCCTGACGGCACTGATCGGGTTGGACCTGGCCGCGGTGCTCGTCACGGGCACGTTGGTGACGGCCGCCGGGCCGCACGCGGGTGACCGCAGCCCCACCCGGACCGTCCCCCGGCTGAAGGTCGCGGTCGACACCCTGGTCCATGCCCACTCCTCGCTGCTGGTCGCCTACCTCGCGCTGCTGGTCGGGCTGGGCTTCGGGCTGCTGGCGGTGCGCGCCGCCCGGCCGATCCTGCGGCGGCTGATCGTGCTGCTCGCCCTGGTGTGCGCGCAGGCCGCCGTCGGCACCGCGCAGTACTTCACCGGCGTACCCGCCGCGCTGGTCGCCCTGCACGTGGCCGGGGCCGCCGCCTGCACGGCCGCCACCGCCGCGCTATGGGCGTCGATGCGAGAGCGGGCCGAGGCCGAGCCGCTCGCAGGCTGACTCCACGGCCACCGCGAAGTCGCGCTGGGCGCGCTCGCGGTCGTCGGCGCCCAGCTGCCGCCAGCCCAGCGACGGCGCGACGAGGTCGAGTCCCACCAGCCGCCCCTCGGCGACCTCGGCGCGCGCGTACAGGAGGTCGCGGACGGCGATTCCGGTGCGCTCGGCGGCGGCCGCCAGCGCGGCGTACCCGAGGTCCCACGGCTCGTCGTCCGGCTCGACCGGCCAGGCGTGTGATTGCTTGCCGCCGAGAAAGATCAACGCCGCCCGCGCCGTTCCGCCCGCGAGCGTCGGCACCCCGCCGGCCTCCAGGTCGCGCAGATACCGCTCATCGAGGTTCCAAGCGACCGCGTCCGGCGGGTTGAGCAGGTGGCGCACCCGCCGCGTCCAGCCGAGGAACTCGTCACTCCGGTCCGCGGGGGCGCGCAAAATCACCAGGTCGGCGTCGAGGGTCTCGGGATCGTCCCAGGACAGCCAGCGGGCGTGCAGCCCGCGGGTGCGCAGCGCGGGCACCAAGCCGGCGTCGTCGGGATGGCGCGGACCGCCCGCCAACACGATGCGGGGATGGAAGATGTCCGGACGGGCGAGTTTCATGCCCGGGCATGATAAGCACATGCACGCAATCGAAGTCAGCGAAACCGGCGGCCCCGAGGTGCTGCGCTACGTCGACGCACCCCGGCCCACGCCCGGGCCCGGCGAGGTGCTGATCAAGGCCGAGGCGATCGGCGTCAACTACATCGACACCTACTTCCGCTCGGGGCAGTACCCGCGCGAGCTGCCGTTCATCCTCGGTTCCGAATTGTGCGGCACCGTCGAGGCGACCGGTGACGGCGTGGAGGGCTTTCGCGTCGGCGAGCGGGTGGTCAGCGCGTCGGCGGCCGGCGGCTACGCCGAGTACGCCACGGCCCCAGCGTTTTTGACGGCACACGTGCCGGACGGCGTCACCTCGGACGTGGCCGCGTCGGTGCTGCTGAAGGGCCTGACCGCGCACTACCTGTTGAAGTCGGTGTATCCGGTACAGGCGGGCGACACCGTGCTGGTGCATGCCGGAGCGGGCGGGGTCGGGCTGATCCTGACGCAATGGGCGCATCTGCTCGGCGCGCGGGTCATCACCACGGTCTCCACGCCGGAGAAGGCCCGGCTGTCCCGGCAGGCCGGCGCCGACGAGGTGCTGTCCTATCCCGACGACGCGGACGACTTCGGCCGGCAGATCCGCGGGCTCACCGACGGCGCCGGCGTCGAGGCCGTGTACGACGGCGTCGGCGCCACCACCTTCGACGCCAGCCTGGCCAGCCTGGCGGTGCGGGGCACGCTGGCGCTGTTCGGCGCGGCCAGCGGGCCCGTTCCGCCGTTCGATCCGCAGCGCCTCAACGCCGCGGGCTCGGTGTTCCTGACCCGGCCGTCGCTGGCCCACTTCATTCGCACCGGCCAGGAATTCAGCTGGCGCGCAGAGGAATTGTTCGACGCGATCGCCGGCGGGGGGATCACCATCGAAGTCGGCGGCCGCTATCCGCTGGCCGAAGCGACCCGCGCCCACCAGGATCTGCAGGGCCGCAAGACGACCGGCTCGATCGTGCTGCTGCCCTGATCGCTGTCACAGCGGCCACAGCCGCCCCGCCGCCGGAGGCATGCGGCACTGTGCCACTCGAAGGCCACGCTTCGGGGGCGACGGGTCGGGCTTGTGGTGTGGCGGGATCGCGAGCGTCAGAACAGGTGCGGCAGCGCGATCACCGAGTCGACCGCCAACGCGCAGAACACCACCGCCAGATAGTTGTTCGATTGCAGGAACAACCGCAGCGGCTTGACCGGCTCGCCGGCGCGCACCCCGGCGTGCAGCTGGTGGGCCATCGCCAGGAACCACACCCCGGCGACCAAGGCGACGGCCGCGTACAGCCAGCCGGTGGCCAGCGCCAGCGCCAGCGTCGCCGCCACCGTCAGCCAGGTATAGATCAGGATCTGCTTGGTGACCTGGCGCTCGGTGGCCACGGCGGGCAGCATCGGCACACCGGCCGCCTTGTAGTCCTCCTTGTAGCGCATGGCCAGCGCCCAGGTGTGCGGCGGCGTCCAGAAGAAGATGATCGCGAACATCACCAGTGCCGGCCAGCCGATGGTGCCGGTTACCGCCGACCAGCCGATCATCACGGGCATGCAGCCGGCCGCGCCGCCCCACACGACGTTCTGCGACGTGCGGCGCTTGAGCAGCAGCGTGTAGACCAGCACGTAGAAGGCGATGGTGGCGCTGGCCAGGTGCGCCGACAACATGTTCGTCGTCCACCACAGCCAGAAGAACGACCCCACCGACAGCGCCAACCCGAACACCAGCGCATGGCTGCGCGGGACCGCGGCCCGGGCCAACGGCCGGCGTGCCGTGCGCTTCATCACCTTGTCGATGTCGGCGTCGGCCACGCAGTTGAGCGTGTTGGCGCCCGCGGCGGCCAGCATCCCGCCGACCAGCGTGTTGAGGATCAGCAGCGGGTTCACGGTGCCGCGGTGGGCGAGCAACATGGCCGGAATGGTGGTGACGAGCAGCAGCTCGATGACCCTCGGCTTGGTCAGCGCCAAGTACGCCAGCACCGTGCCCTGTACTCGGCTCGGCATCTGGCTCGGGGCGACGCGCCCGCGAACGCTCACGCAATAACTCCTTGGGGTCGCAGCTGCGCGCAGCATCTACTACGCACGATGGTAGACCGCGGACCGGTGACGGTCTGCCCGCAGGGTCCAATCACGGGAGACTCCTCCCAGATTTCCGAACTGAATGTTACGGGTCGACGCCCACCGCGTAATTTTCACATCAGCCGGCGGCGGGTACCCGAAATCCAGCACTGCAAGAGCCGGCCCTCCCGCACTAGGGTGGGATTGATCAGCTCGATGACCCCAAGGACTGAGTCTGTGACCACACTCGAAGAGATCTCTACGCTGACCCAACCGCACCTCCCCGACGACTGGTCCGAGATCGACTCGGCCGCCGTCGACACGATTCGGGTGCTGGCCGCAGACGCGGTGCAAAAGGTCGGCAACGGACATCCCGGAACGGCGATGAGCCTGGCTCCGCTGGCGTACACGCTCTTCCAGCGAACGATGCGCCACGATCCGAGCGACACCTACTGGCTGGGGCGCGACCGCTTCGTGCTGTCCTGCGGGCACAGCAGCCTGACGCTGTACATCCAGCTCTACCTCGGTGGGTTCGGCCTGGAGCTGTCCGACATCGAGTCGCTGCGCACGTGGGGATCCAAGACGCCCGGACACCCGGAGTTCCGGCACACCAAGGGTGTTGAGATCACCACGGGTCCGCTCGGCCAGGGTCTGGCCTCGGCGGTGGGCATGGCGATGGCCTCGCGCTACGAACGCGGGCTGTTCGACCCGGACGCCGCCCCGGGCACCAGCCCGTTCGACCACTTCATCTACGTGATCGCCTCCGACGGCGACATCGAGGAGGGTGTCACCTCGGAAGCCTCGTCGCTGGCCGCCGTCCAGCAGCTGGGCAACCTGATCGTCTTCTACGACCACAACCAGATCTCGATCGAGGACGACACCAACATCGCGCTGTGCGAGGACACCGCCGCGCGCTACGAGGCCTATGGCTGGCACGTGCAGAGGGTCGAGGGCGGCGAGAACGTGGTCGGCATCGAGGAGGCCATCGCCAACGCCAAGGCCGTCACCGACCGGCCGTCGTTCATCGAGCTGCGCACCATCATCGGCTTCCCGGCGCCGAAGTTGATGAACACGGGCAAGGCGCACGGAGCGGCGCTGGGCGACGAGGAGGTCGCTGCCGTCAAGGAGATCCTGGGCTTCGACCCGGGCAAGAACTTCGAGGTGCGCGACGAAGTCATCGCCCACACCCGGAAGCTGGTGGACCGGGGCAAGGAAGCGCACGAGAAGTGGCAGGCGGACTTCGACGCCTGGGCGCAGCGCGAACCCGACCGCAAGGCGCTGCTGGACCGGTTGACCGCCGAGGAATTGCCCGACGGCTGGGACGCCGACATTCCGCGCTGGGAACCGGGCGACAAGGCGTTGGCCACCCGGGCCGCGTCCGGTGAGGTGCTGTCCGCGCTGGGCCCGAAACTGCCGGAGTTGTGGGGCGGCTCGGCCGACCTCGCGGGCAGCAACAACACCACCATGAAGGGCGTGGATTCGTTTGGCCCGCCGTCGATTTCGACGAAGGACTACACCGCGCACTGGTACGGCCGAACGCTGCACTTCGGCGTGCGCGAGCACGCGATGGCGGCCATCCTGTCCGGCATCGTGCTGCACGGACCGACCCGCGCCTACGGCGGCACGTTCCTGCAGTTCTCCGACTACATGCGTCCGGCGGTGCGACTGGCCGCGCTGATGGACATCGACACCATCTACGTGTGGACGCACGATTCGATCGGCCTCGGCGAGGACGGCCCGACCCACCAGCCAATCGAACACCTCGCGGCGCTGCGCGCCATCCCCAAGCTGTCGGTGGTGCGGCCCGCCGACGCCAACGAGACCGCGTACGCCTGGCGCACCATCCTGGCCCGCGCCAACGGCAGCGGTCCCGTCGGGCTGATTCTGACCCGCCAGGGCGTGCCGATCCTCGAGGGCACCAACATCGAGGGCGTGGCCCGGGGTGGCTACATCCTGGGCGACGAGGGGGCCGAGGATCCCGACGTCGTGCTGATCGCCACCGGCTCTGAGGTCCAGCTCGCAGTGGACGCCCAGAAGTTGTTGGCCGACAAGGACATTGTCGCGCGGGTGGTGTCGATGCCGTGCGTGGAATGGTTCGAGTCGCAGCCCGAGGACTACCGCGACAGCGTGCTCCCCCCGTCGGTGTCGGCCCGGGTGGCCGTCGAGGCGGGCGTCGCGCAGTCCTGGCACAAGCTCGTCGGCGACACCGGCCGCATCGTCTCGATCGAGCACTATGGCGAATCCGCCGACTACAAGACTTTGTTCCGTGAATTCGGTTTCACCGCAGAAGCCGTCGCGGCCGCCGCGGAACAGGTAGTGGACAACTGAGAAAGGGTGATTCACATGACTCAGAACCCTAACCTCGCGGCGCTGTCCGCCGCGGGCGTATCCGTGTGGCTGGACGACCTGTCGCGCGAGAGGTTGCAGTCGGGCAACCTGAAGGAGCTCATCGACACCAAAAGCGTTGTGGGCGTGACGACCAACCCGTCGATCTTCCAGAAGGCGCTCGCCGACAGCGACACCTACAACGACCAGATCTCCGAATTGGCGGAGCGCGGCGCCGACGTGGACGCCACGATCCGCACGGTCACCACCGACGATGTCCGCAACGCCTGCGATGTGCTGCGGCCGCAGTGGGAAGCCTCCGACGGCGTCGACGGCCGGGTCTCCATCGAGGTCGATCCGCGCCTGGCCGCCGAGACCGACAAGACCACCGCACAGGCCGTCGAGCTGTGGAAGATCGTCGACCGCCCCAACCTGTTCATCAAGATCCCGGCGACCAAGGCCGGAATTCCGGCGATCACCGCCGTTCTCGCCGAAGGGATCTCGGTCAACGTCACCCTCATCTTCTCCGTCGAGCGGCACCGCCAGGTGATGGACGCCTACCTGGCCGGCCTGGAGAAGGCGCGCGAGGCGGGACACGACCTGTCCAAGATCCATTCCGTCGCATCGTTTTTCGTGTCGCGCGTGGATACCGAGGTGGACAAGCGCTTGGAGAAGATCGGCTCGGAGGAGGCGCTCGCTCTGCGCGGGCAGGCCGGGGTGGCCAACGCCCGGCTGGCCTACGCGGCCTACCAGGAAATCTTCGAGGGCGGCGACCGCTACGAGGCGCTCAAGGGCAGCGGGGCCCGCGTGCAGCGTCCGCTGTGGGCGTCGACCGGGGTCAAGAACCCCGACTACTCCGACACCCTGTACGTCACCGAGCTGGTCGCGCCGAACACGGTGAACACCATGCCGGAGAAGACGATTGACGCCGTGGCCGACCACGGCGAGATCAAGGGTGACACCGTCACCGGCACCGCTTCCTCGGCCCAGGAACTGTTCGACAAGCTGGCCGGAGTCGGGGTCGACCTGACCGACGTGTTCGTCGTGCTGGAGAACGAGGGCGTGGAGAAGTTCGTGGAGTCGTGGACCGAGCTGCTGGAGGAGACACAGAAGCAGCTGGGTTCCGCCTCGAAATGAGTCCGGCTCGCACCGCTGAACAATGGCATAACCCGTTACGGGACAAGCGCGACAAACGGCTGCCGAGGATCGCCGGCCCCTGTGGCATGGTGATCTTCGGCGTCACCGGGGATCTCGCCCGCAAGAAGGTGATGCCGGCCATCTACGACCTGGCCAACCGCGGGCTGCTGCCGCCGAGCTTCTCGCTGGTGGGATTCGCGCGCCGGGACTGGGAAACCCAGGACTTCCGCAAGGTCGTCTACCAGGCCGTCAAGGACCACTGCCGCACCCCCTTTCGAGAGGAGAACTGGGAACGGCTGGCCGAGGGATTCCGCTTCGTCCCAGGATCTTTCGACGATGATGCGTCGTTCGGCCGGCTGGCCGAAACCCTGGACAAGCTGGACGCCGAGCGGGGCACCGGCGGCAACCACGCGTTCTACCTGGCGATCCCGCCGAAGTCCTTCCCGGTGGTGTGCGATCAGCTGCACAAGTCCGGGTTGGCGCGCCCGCAGGGCGACCGCTGGAGCCGGGTGGTCATCGAGAAACCCTTCGGACACGACCTGGAGAGCGCGCAGGCCCTCAACCACGCGGTCAACGCCGTCTTCCCGGAGGAGGCGGTGTTCCGCATCGACCACTACCTCGGCAAGGAGACCGTGCGCAACATCCTGGCGTTGCGCTTCGCCAACCAGTTGTTCGACCCGATCTGGAACGCGCACTATGTGGACCATGTGCAGATCACGATGGCCGAGGACATCGGATTGGGCGGGCGCGCGGGATATTACGACGGCATCGGGGCCGCCCGCGACGTCATCCAGAACCACCTGATGCAGCTGCTGGCGCTCACCGCCATGGAAGAGCCGGTCAGCTTCAACCCGTCGGCGTTGCAGACCGAGAAGATCAAGGTGCTCTCGGCGACCCAACTGGCCCAGCCGCTGGACGAGACCACCAGCCGCGGCCAGTACACCGGTGGCTGGCAGGGCGGCGAGAAGGTCGTCGGGCTGCTCGACGAGGAGGGGTTCGCCAAGGACTCCACCACCGAGACGTTCGCGGCCATCACGCTGGAGGTGGACACCCGCCGCTGGGCCGGCGTCCCGTTCTATCTGCGGACCGGAAAACGGCTGGGCCGCAGGGTCACCGAGATCGCCCTGGTCTTCAAGCGTGCCCCGCACCTGCCGTTCGATGCCACCATGACCGACGAGCTGGGCGCCAACGCGATGGTCATCCGGGTGCAGCCAGACGAGGGCATCACGCTGCGGTTCGGTTCCAAGGTGCCGGGAACCGCGATGGAGGTCCGCGACGTCAACATGGACTTCTCCTACGGCTCGGCGTTCGCCGAGGAGTCACCGGAGGCCTACGAACAGCTGATCCTCGACGTACTGCTGGGCGAGCCCTCCCTGTTCCCCGTCAACGAAGAGGTCGAATTGGCTTGGGAGATATTGGATCCCGTGCTGGATAACTGGGCTTCCGACGGTAAACCCGAGCCGTACGAGGCCGGCACCTGGGGCCCGGAGTCGGCGTTCGAGATGCTGCGACGGACCGGGCGCGAATGGCGGCGGCCCTAAATGATCCGCGCCGACGACGATGCAGAACGCTGAGGAGGGGCGCCCTTGATCATCGACATGCCGGACACCACCACCACCGCGGTCAACAAGAAGCTCGACGAACTGCGGGAAAAGGTCGGCGCCGTGACGATGGGCCGGGTGCTGACGCTGATCATCGCGCCGGACAGCGATGCCATCCTCGAAGAGTCGCT
>NZ_LZJJ01000070.1:0-721 GCF_001667625.1 Mycobacterium sp. E1715 | reverse complement strand
GTCACCCAACCACCACAGCACATCAAGTCAGCCGCCGTAGTTCGTCCACCACGTATGCAGGTCTTCGAGGGCGGGAGGATCACCGTAGGCGTCACAGAGCAGGAGTTTGGCGTCGTTGGTCCAGATGACGTTCGGGTGGTTCTTGTAGGTGCCGCACGCGATCGAGCCGGCGGTCACCGTCGGGGTGCTGTCGTGGTGCCAGCCGTCCGGTGACGGACCGGCCCCCGGACAGTTGAGCAACTGTACGGCGGCGACGTCGTCGTCGAACGCCTTCTTGAGCAGATCGGCATTGGCGAACAACCCGTAGACGGCGCGGGAAGGGCCGCCCTGGTTGGTGTTCTGGTCGCAGTCGACCATGGCCAACGCGTTCACCCAAATGCTGTTGGCCTTCGGGGTGGCAGGGGTGCAAGCGCCACTGGGATATCCGGCGGGCAGCACGCTCATCAGCTTGCTCTGCGGGTTCGGGGCCCTGCTCGTCGTGGTCGTGGTGACCGTTCTGCTGGTCGTCGTGGTCGTCGAGGTCGAGGTCCGGTTGGCCTGCGAGTTGCTGTCGTCGCCGCCCATCACCATCGCGATGCCGACCGCGGCGACGACGAGGACGACGACCAGTGCGGCGACGCCGGCGATGATGGGCCAGGGGTTGCGTCGTTTGGGTGGGGGTTGGTTCCAGGCGGGTGCGCCCGGCAATTGTGGGGTGTCGGTGCTGTGGTGGTTGGGTGAT
>NZ_LZJJ01000069.1:0-19996 GCF_001667625.1 Mycobacterium sp. E1715 | reverse complement strand
ATCCCGGTGATGATGAACAGCGCGTACGCGCGAATGGGCAGGGGCCCGAGGTGCCAGACACCCTGCGGCGGGCTGGGAAAGTACGTCGGCAACGTCGTCATCGGGCGGACGCCTTCTGCCGGACGCCGGCGGCCAGTTCCTCGGTCAGTTCCCGCAGCGCGGGCAGGCCACCCGCACCGAGCGCCGACACCAGCGCCGAACCGACGATCACGCCGTCGGCGTAGCTGCCGATTTGGGCGGCCTGCTCGCGCGACCGCACCCCGAGGCCGACGCCGACGGGTATGTCCGACACCGCCTTCACGCGCTGCACCAACTCGGGCGCGGCCTGCGACACCGCGTCACGCGCCCCGGTGACGCCCATCGTGGAAGCGGCGTAGACGAATCCGCGTGACGCGTCGACGGTCATGGCCAACCGTTCCGGCGTCGACGACGGCGCGACGAGAAAAATGCGGTCCAACCGATGCTCCTCAGCTGCCGTCAGCCACCGCCCGGCTTCGTCGGGGATGAGGTCAGGAGTGATCAAGCCGTGCCCGCCAGCCGCCGCGAGGTCACGCGCGAACGCGTCGACCCCGTAGCGCACCACGGGATTCCAATAGGTCATCACCACCGCGCGGCCGCCGGCCGCACTGATCGCCTCGACCGCGGCAAGCGTGTCCCGGACCCGCACTCCGCCCTGCAGCGCGGCCTCCGTGGCGCGGGCGATGGTCGGCCCGTCCATGCCGGGGTCCGAGTAGGGCACGCCGACTTCGATGATGTCGCAACCGGATTCGACCAGGGCGAGCATTCCGTCCACCGAGCCCGGCACGTCGGGGTAGCCGGTGGGCAGGTAGCCGATCAGGGCCGCGCGATTCTCCTGGCGGCACATGTCGAAGACCGGCCCCAGCCTGCTGGCATGCCTCTGCTGAACGCTCATCGCTCGCCGGGTCCCATCAGGCCGAACCATTTCGCGGCAGTCTCGACATCCTTGTCACCGCGGCCCGACAGGTTCACCACGATGATCGAGCCCTGCCCCAATTCGAGGCCCAGCTTGACCGCGCCGGCGACCGCGTGGGCCGATTCGATGGCCGGGATGATGCCCTCGGAGCGGCACAGCAGCGCGAATGCGTCCATCGCCTCCGCGTCGGTGATCGGCCGATATTCCGCGCGCCCGATCTCCTTGAGGTACGCGTGCTCGGGGCCCACGCCCGGATAGTCGAGACCCGCTGAGATCGAATGCGATTCGATGGTCTGGCCGTCCTCGTCCTGCAGCAGGTAGGAGAACGACCCCTGGAACGCGCCCGGCGAACCACCGGCGAAAGTCGCGGCGTGCCTTCCGGTCTCGACGCCATCCCCGGCCGCCTCGAAGCCCACCAGGCGCACCCCCGGATCGTCGATGAACGGGTGGAAGATGCCGATGGCGTTGGATCCACCGCCGACGCAGGCCACGACGGCGTCGGGCAACCGGCCCGCCTGGGCCTGGATCTGCACGCGCGCCTCCAACCCGATGATCCGCTGGAAATCGCGCACCATCGCGGGGAAAGGATGCGGCCCGGCGGCGGTGCCGAAGCAGTAGTAGGTGTTGTCGGCGTTGGTCACCCAGTCACGGAACGCCTCGTTGATGGCGTCTTTGAGCGTCTTGGATCCGCTCTCCACCGACACCACCTCGGCGCCCAGCAGTCGCATCCGTGCCACGTTGAGCGCCTGGCGCGCGGTGTCCACGGCGCCCATGTAGATGACGCACTCCAGGCCCAGCAGGGCGCACGCGGTGGCCGTGGCGACGCCGTGCTGCCCGGCCCCGGTCTCGGCGATGACCCGGTTCTTGCCCATCCTCTTCGCCAGCAGCGCCTGACCGAGGACGTTGTTGATCTTGTGAGAACCGGTGTGGTTCAAGTCTTCTCGCTTGAGGAAGATGCGCGCCGATCCGGCATGCTCGGACAGCCGGGTGGCCTCGTACAGCGGCGAAGGCCGGCCGGCGTAGTTGGCCTGCAAGTCGTCCAGGGTGTCCAGGAAATCGGGGTTGATGCGTTCCTTCTCGTAGGCGGCGGTGACCTCTTCGATCACCGCCATCAACGCCTCGGCCACGTAGCGGCCGCCATACACGCCGAAATGGCCACCAGCATCGGGTTCGTGGCTGGTGGGTTCGGCGACGGCTGCACTCGGAAGGGGAAGGTCCGGGCGGGACAGATTGACCATCACCAAGGCTCTACGCGGGGACGGCTCATGAGGTTCAACGTTTCAGCGCCGGGACTCTTCAAGTGACTTGACGACTAGCGAGACGGTTTCGGACAAGACGGGTGGGTCCCCGCGGTGACCAGGTCGGCGACCGCGGCGCGCGGGTCACCGCTTTTGACCAGACCCTCGCCGACCAAGACGGCGTCCGCACCCGCTCCGGCGTACGCCAACAGGTCGCCGGTGCCGCGGACCCCGGACTCGGCGATCCTGATCACGTTGCTCGGCAGCCCGGGAGCGATGCGCGCGAAGCAATCCCGGTCGACCTCCAGCGTCGCGAGATCGCGCGCGTTGACACCGATTACGTTGGCCCCGGCCTTCAGCGCCCGGTCGGCCTCCTCCTCGGTGTGCACCTCGACGAGGGCCGTCATGCCGAGTGATTCGGTGCGGTCCAACATCGACACCAACGCCGACTGGTCGAGCGCGGCAACGATGAGCAGCAGCATGTCGGCGCCGTGCGCGCGGGCTTCGTGGATCTGATACGGCTGCACGACAAAGTCTTTGCGCAAGACCGGGATCGAGACGGCCGCGCGAACCGCGTCCAGGTCGTCGAGCGATCCGTGAAAGCGCCGCTCCTCGGTCAAGACGCTGATGATCCGGGCACCACCGTCCTCGTACGCGCGGGCCAGCTTCGCCGGATCGGCAATGGTCGCCAGGGAACCCGCCGACGGACTGGCGCGCTTGACCTCGGCGATGACACCGATGCCGGGCTCGCGCAGGGCGGCCATCACATCGCGCGGCGGCGGCGCGGCGGCAGCGGCGGCTTTGATTTCGGAAAGGCTGATGAGGGCTTCGCGCGCCGCAACGTCGGCCCGGACTCCCTCGAGGATGGAGTCAAGCACGGTAGCCGGACTCATGCCTGTTGCTTCCCTTCGCGCCGTTACCCATCGTCACCCCGCGGCCAACCTGACAACCCTGAGCCGATTGCGACGACGTGAATGAAGGGTAGCGGCCCTCGGCTCGCGGCCCGTCACCGACCCTCGGTGTCCGAGTCGCGCGGCCGATCGATCGGGTCCCGCGTCGGGTCACAGCCCTCGTCAAGCGCGTCCCAGATCATCCGCTCCGACATTTTCGGCGTCTCCGGCTTCTCCAGCATCGCGCCATCGGCGTCGTCGCGGAGCGCATTTGAGCGGCGCGTCGCGGGCGCGGCGTACTTTTCCGCGCTCAACCGGGTCGCGCCGGCGTCGCCGGCCGACCGCAGCAACAGGACGGCCGCGACAAGGGTGCATGCGGCGGCGGCCACTGCGATGCCCGCGCCGACGTAGCGCCGCTCGCTGCCCACCAGCGACATCACGGCGACATGCGCCAGGTCGGCCCCGCGCACGGCGACGTCCGGCAGCGCCCACAGGCTGACCCCGAGATATCCGACCGCCAGGCTCGCCAGCGCCAGTAGCCCCGCCAGCACCCGCAGCGGCCAGCCGCGCACCGCGATCGCCGCCACAGCCGTCGCCAGCATGAGCACCGCCAACGGCAGCAGCGCCGTCGACCACGACGCGCCGGACAGCGTCACCTCGCGGGGCGGGCTCAGCCCGTCGAACGACCGGATCACCACCCACGGCAGCCGCGACGCCGCCCATAACGCCGCGGCGGACAGCACCAGCAACGCCTGCGCCACCCCGACGGACAGCCGCGCACGCCGCGGCGCCTCAGCCATGGTGGTCGGCATCCGGGGCGGTGAGGGTCTCGGCGGCGGCGATCGCGTTGAGCACCGCGCGCGCCTTGTTCGAGGCCTCGGTGTACTCGTACGGGCCGTTGGAGTCGGCCACCACCCCGCCGCCGGCCTGAACATAGGCCGTGCCGTCACGCATCAACGCGGTCCGGATCGCGATCGCGAAATCGGCGTTGCCGGCGAAGTCGAGGTAACCGACCACACCGCCGTAGAGCCCGCGCCGCGTCTTCTCCACCTCTTCGATCAGCTCCATGGCCCGCACCTTCGGCGCGCCCGACAGCGTGCCGGCCGGAAAGCACGCCGTCACGGCGTCCAGGGCGGTCCGCCCCTCGGCGAGCATCCCGGTCACCGTCGACACCAGGTGCATGACGTGGCTGTAGCGCTCGATGTGGCTGTAGTCCTCGACGCGCACGGTGCCCGGCGCGCACACGCGGCCAAGGTCGTTGCGCCCCAGGTCGACCAGCATCAGGTGCTCGGCGCGCTCCTTCTCGTCGGCGAGCAGTTCCTTTTCCAGCAGCTGGTCCTCTTCGTCGGTCTGCCCGCGCCACCGGGTTCCGGCGATCGGATGCGTCGTCGCCCAGCCGTCGTGCACGGTGACCAGCGCCTCGGGGCTGGAGCCGACGACCGAAAAGTCCGTTCCGCCACTGCCATCCGGGACGTGCAGCAGGTACATGTAGGGGCTCGGATTGGTGACCCGCAGCATCCGGTACACGTCGATCGGATCGACGTCGGTGTCCATCTCGAAGCGCTGGGAGGGGACAACCTGGAACGCCTCGCCGGCGGCGATCTGCTCGACGAGGTAGTCGACGATCTTGCCGTATTCCTCGACGCTGCGCTGCGAGCGATACCGCGGCTCGGGCCTGTCGAACGTGGCGACCGTGGACGGCAGCGGCTGACCCAGCGCCGCGGTCATCACGTCCAGCCGGGCGACCGCGTCGTCGTAGGCCTGGTCGACGCGCTCGTCGGTGCCGTTCCAGTTCACCGCGTTGGCGATCAGCGTGATGGTGCCCTCGTGGTGGTCGACCGCGGCCACGTCGGTGGCCAGCAGCAGCAACATGTCCGGCAGGTGCAGGTCGTCGACCGCCAGCTCGGGTAACCGCTCCAGCCGCCGCACCATGTCGTAGGCGAACAGACCGACCATGCCGCCGGACAGCGGCGGCAGCCCGGGCAGCGCGCCGGTGGCCAGCAGCTCGCACGTGGCCCGCAGCGCGTGCAGCGGGTCGCCGCCGGTGGGCGCGTCCTGCGGCACGGCGCCCAACCACACCGCCTCGCCGTCGCGGACGGTCAGCGCCGACGGCGCACCGGCACCGATGAAGGACCAGCGCGACCAGGATCGGCCGTGCTCGGCCGATTCCAGCAGGAACGTGCCGGGGCGATTGGCGGCCAGTTTGCGGTAGGCCGACAGTGGTGTCTCGCTGTCGGCCAGCACCTTGCGGGTCACCGGAACCACGCGGTGCTCGGCCGCCAGCAGGCGAAAGTCCTCTCGTGAGGTCGTCTCGGCGAGGTGGGCGTGCACCGAACCATCCTCCCAGATGGGTCGCCGGGGCTCGCGTGCGTAGCGTCGGCTGCGCTTCCCTGGGGCCAAAACTCGCCGTGGCGTTACGCTCGCGGCATGAAAACTGGTGACACGGTCGAGGACTTCGAACTTCCCGATCAGACGGGCGCGCCGCGCAGGCTCAGCGAGCTGCTGTCCGGGGGGCCGGTGGTGCTGTTCTTCTACCCCGCCGCGATGACGCCCGGCTGCACCAAGGAGGCCTGTCACTTCCGGGACCTGGCCGCGGAATTCGCGGCCGTGGGCGCCAATCGGGTGGGCATCAGCGCCGATCCGGTGCAGAAGCAGGCCAAGTTCGCCGACATGCAGAAGTTCGACTACCCGCTGCTGTCGGACACCGAGGGCACGGTCGCCACGCAGTTCGGCGTCAAGCGCGGCCTGCTCGGCAAGCTGATGCCGGTCAAGCGAACCACCTTCGTCATCGACACCGATCGCACGGTGCTCAACGTGATTTCGAGCGAGTTCAGCATGGACACCCATGCCGACAAGGCGTTGGAGACACTGCGCGGCCGGTCAGCGGCTACGGGCTGACCGCCAGGAACACGTAGGCGGCGAGCAGCACCAGATGCAGCTCGCCCTGCAGCCGGGTGGCGCGCCCGGGAACGACCGTCAGCATGCTGATCACGACGGTCAGCGCCAGCAGCACCAGCTGGATGGGTCCCAGCCCGAGCACCAGCGGTCCCTTGAGCCAGATCGACGCCAGCGCGATCACCGGGATCGTGAGCCCGATGCTGGCCATCGCCGAGCCGTACGCCAAGTTCAGGCTGGTCTGGATCCGGCCCTGCCGCGCGGCCCGCGCGGCCGCCAGGGTCTCCGGCAGCAACACCAGCGTGGCGATCACCACGCCGACGAACGACTGCGGGAAGCCGACCGCGGTCACCGCGTGCTCGACGGCCGGCGACTCCTCCTCGGCCAGCCCGACCACCGCGACGAGGGCGACCAACAGCAGCCCCAGGCTCCCCAGCGCGGCGCCGCGGCTCGGCGGCTCGGCATGGCTCTCGTCCTCGAAGAGCCGCTTCTTCTGGCCCTTCTGCGCGACCGGCAGGAAGAAGTCGCGGTGCCGCACCGTCTGCGTGAAGACGAAGACCAGGTACACCAGCAACGACGCGACCGCCGCGAACGCCAGCTGGCCCGGCGAGAATTCGCGGCCCACCTGGCTGGTGGTGAACGACGGCAGCACCAGGCTCAGCGTCGCCAGCGTGGTGACCGTGGCCAGCGCGGCGCCGCTGCCCTCGGCGTTGAAGAGCGTCACCCCGTAGCGCCGGGAGCCGAGCAGCAGCGACAGCCCCGCGATGCCGTTGGTGGTGATCATCGCCGCGGCGAAGACGGTGTCCCTGGCCAGCGTCGCGGCCTCGTTGCCCCCGGACGCCATCAGCGAGACGATGAGCGCGACCTCGATCACCGTCACCGCGGCCGCCAGGATCAGCGAGCCGAACGGCTCACCGGCCCGGGCCGCGACCACCTCCGCGTGGTGCACCGCCGCCAGCACGGAGCCGATGAGCAACGCCGCCACCAGCGCGACCAGCATCGGGCCCAGCTTCTCGCCCCAGATCACGGCCTGCACGGCGACGGCTAGCAGCGGCACGACCGCGGTCCACGACACCCGACTCAACATCGCCCGCCATTCTCATCCACGGCTCGCGACGCGGCGACTTCGGACCTCGGTCCCGATCCCCCGGCCCGTGCGACGACGATGCCCGACACCCTGAGCCGAAAGTCCTCGGACGTCCGCGACCAAAGCCCCTACGTTTGCGCGACGGGGTTTCATACGGTCGCAACATTCGCCTCGGCTTCACACGGGCTCGGCCGGACGGAAGTCAATACAGCCGTATCCGAACGCTGAGCTCTCAGCGCGGCCGGAGCAAAAGGGGGAGCGGTGTTTGCTATCCATATCACCGCCGAAAGTGGCACCAATGGTCCGATTCCAAACCATCTCCGCAGTGCGAGAACCGAGGATCGCGACGCCTGGGTTTCCAAGGCGCTCTGCCGCACCGGCGACCCAGACGGGTTGTTCGTTCGCGGTGCCGCCCAGAGAAAGGCAGCGTCGATCTGCCGGCGCTGCCCAGTGGTCCTGGAGTGCGGCGCCGACGCGCTCGACAACCGGGTCGAGTGGGGCGTTTGGGGCGGCATGACGGAACGCCAGCGACGCACACTGCTCAGGCAGCACTCCGACGTGGTGTCTTGGATCGACTTCCTGGCCGCCGCCCGGGCGCAGCGTCGCACCGCGATTTAGCAACCCGGGGCGCGCCGCCCGGGCATCAACCTACGACTCCGGTTGCAGCAGCAGGTCGGCGTCGAAGCAGCTGTGGTCGCCGGTGTGGCAGGCGCCGCCCACCTGGTCGACCGTCAGCAGCACGGTGTCCCCGTCGCAGTCCAGCCGCACCGAGTGCACGTATTGGGTGTGGCCGGACGTCGCGCCCTTGACCCACTGCTCGCCGCGCGACCGCGAAAAATAGGTCGCCTCACGGGTTGCCAGGGTGCGGGCCAGCGCCGCGTCGTCCATCCAGGCGACCATCAGCACGTCCCCGGTGCCGCGCTCCTGCGCGACGGCGGCGATCAGGCCTTCGGCGTTGCGCTTCAGCCGCGCGGCGATCTGCGGGTCGAGCGTCATCGCACCGTGATCCCTTCCGCGGCCATGGCGGCCTTCACCTGGCCGATGGTCAGCTCCCGGAAGTGAAAGACGCTGGCCGCCAGCACCGCATCGGCACCGGCGGCGACGGCGGGCGCGAAATGTTCGGCCGCGCCGGCACCGCCGCTGGCGATCACCGGCACCGTGACCGCCGAGCGCACCGCCCGCAGCATCGGCAGGTCGAACCCGGCCTTGGTGCCGTCGGCGTCCATCGAGTTCAGCAGGATCTCCCCGACGCCCAGATCGGCGCCGCGCGAAGCCCACTCGACGGCGTCGATCCCGGTCCCGCGGCGTCCGCCGTGCGTGGTGACCTCCCAGCCCGACGGTGTCGGCACCGACTCCGGGGGCACCGTGCGGGCGTCGACCGACAGCACGATGCATTGCGAACCGAATTGCCTTGCCATTTCTTCCAACAGGTCGGGGCGGGCGATCGCGGCGGTGTTGATCGAAACCTTGTCGGCCCCGGCACGCAGCAAGACGTCGACGTCGGCCACCGTGCGCACGCCGCCGCCGACGGTCAGCGGGATGAAGACCTGCTCGGCCGTGCGGCGCACCACGTCCAGCATCGTGGCCCGACCCGAGGAGGAGGCGGTGACGTCGAGAAAGGTGAGCTCGTCGGCGCCTTCGGCGTCGTAGGCGGCGGCGAGTTCGACGGGATCGCCCGCGTCGCGCAGGTTTTCGAAGTTGACCCCCTTGACCACCCGCCCGGCGTCGACGTCCAGGCACGGAATCACCCGCACCGCAAGCCCATTACCGGACGACATCTCAGAAGTCCTCCGGCCGGCCGGTGCTGCGCAGCACCTCGAGTATCTCGGCGTGGGCGCGGGGCCCGGCGGCCAGCGCGGAATCCGACGCGGGCGTCCACGGTTCGCCGTGGACGTCGGTGACGACGCCGCCCGCCGCCCGCACCAGCGCCACCCCGGCGGCGTGGTCCCACACGTGGCCGCCGAAACTGATCGAGCCGCCGAGAACCCCGTCGGCGACGTAGGCGAGGTCGAGTCCGGTGGAGCCGTGCATGCGCAATCGCGACGAGACCCGGCTCAGGTTCTCCAGCACGGCGATGCGATACCGCCCCGGGAACCGGCCCCGCGCGTCGGCGCTGAACGAGCCGGCACCGATCAGGGCGTCGGCCAGGTCGATATCGGCCAGGGGTGGTTGCGCGACACCGTTTTTCATCAGCGGACCGCCGACCACCGCGGTGTAGCGCTGGTCGACGAAGGGCAGCCAGGTCAGGCCAGCCACCGGGTCGCCGTGGTGCAGCAGGCCGAGCAGGATCCCCGCCATCGGCGACCCTGCCGCATAGTTGAACGTGCCGTCGACGGGGTCCAGCACCCACACCCACTCCGAGTCCACGTCGGCGCCGCCGTACTCCTCGCCGTGCACACCGATGCCGGTCGACTCTTCCAGCGCGCCGACCACCTGCCGCTCGATCGCGAGGTCGACGTCGGTGGCGAAGTCGTTGCCCTTCTTCTGGACCGCCGAATCGGCGCGGTGGCCGGCCAGGAACGGCTCGGTGGCGTCGTCGAGGATCGCCGAGGCCGTCCGTACCAACGCGTCCAGGTCCGCCACGGCGCTACCCCGCTACCGCGGCCAGGGCCTGTGGCAGCGTGAACCGCCCGGCGTAGAGGGCCTTGCCCACGATCGCGCCCTCGACCCCGCGGTCGGTCAGCGTCGCGATCGCGCGCAGGTCGTCCAGGCTCGACACGCCGCCGGAGGCGATCACCGGGGCATCGGTGCGGCCGGCGACGGCGGCCAGCAGGTCGAGGTTGGGGCCGCCCAGCGTGCCGTCCTTGGTGACGTCGGTGACGACGAACCGCGAACAGCCTTCGCCGTCAAGGCGTTCCAGGACCTCCCACAGGTCGCCGCCGTCGGTCTCCCAGCCGCGTCCGCGCAGCCGTTGCTGCCCGTCGACGGTCTGGACGTCCAGCCCGACCGCGACCTTCTCGCCGTGCTCGGCGATCGCGCGCGCGCACCACTGGGGGTTCTCCAGGGCCGCCGTGCCCAGGTTCACCCGGGCGCAGCCGGTGGCCAGCGCGGCGGCCAGCGAATCGTCGTCGCGAATGCCGCCGGACAGCTCCACCCGCACGTCGAGCTTGCCGACCACCTCGGCCAGCAGTTCGCGGTTGGAGCCGCGCCCGAACGCCGCGTCCAGGTCGACCAGGTGGATCCACTCCGCGCCGTCACGCTGCCAGCCCAGCGCCGCGTCCAGCGCCGAGCCGTACTCGGTTTCACTGCCCGCCTTGCCCTGCACCAGTCGCACGGCGCGGCCCTCGACCACGTCGACCGCGGGCAACAAGATCAACACATTCCCTCCCGAGCCGTTCTTCACAGAGCATCAATCCAGTTGCGCAGCACGGCCGCACCCGCGTCCCCACTCTTTTCCGGGTGAAACTGGGTGGCCGACAGCGGTCCTTGCTCGACGGCGGCCAGGAAGGGCACCCGGTGGGTGGCCCAGGTCAGCACGGCCTCGGGCGAGCCCTCCCAGCGCTGCGCGGCGTAGGAGTGCACGAAGTAGAAACGGGTGTCCGCGTCCAGCCCCTTGAACAGGGTCGTCCCTCCCCCGGCGTCGACCACGTTCCAGCCCATGTGCGGGATCACCGGCGCGTCCAGCCGGGTGACCTCCCCGGGCCACTGGCCGCAACCCGTTGTCTGGACGCCGAATTCGACGCCGCTGGCGAACAGGATCTGCATGCCCACGCAGACCCCCAGCACCGGATGCCCGGCGGCGACCCGGTCGGCGATGATGCGGTCGCCCTTGACCCTGCGCAGGCCGGTCATGCAGGCCTCGAAGGCCCCGACACCGGGCACCACCAGCCCGTCGGCGGCGGCCGCGGCGTCGGCGTCGGCGGTCACCTCGACCGACGCGCCCGCCCGCTGCAGCGCGCGCTGGGCCGACCGCAGGTTGCCCGAGCCGTAATCCAGGACGACGACGGATGGTTTTGTCACAGAACACCTTTGGTGGACGGCACGTCCGACACCCTGGGGTCGGGCTCTACGGCCTGGCGCAACGCGCGGGCCACCGCCTTGAATTGCGCTTCGGTGATGTGGTGCGGGTCGCGCCCGTACAGGACGCGTACGTGCAGCGCGATGCGGGCGTTCATGGCGAGCGACTCGAACACGTGCCGGTTGATCACGGTGTGGTACGGCACCGAGCTGCCGGCGATGGTGGTTTGCAGCAGGTGATCCGGCTCGCCGGTGTGCACGAAGTAGGGCCGGCCCGACACGTCGACGACGGCGTGGGCCAGCGTCTCGTCCATCGGGATGAAGGCGTCGCCGAACCGGCGGATACCCCGCTTGTCGCCGAGGGCCTGCCCCAGCGCCTGTCCGAGCGCGATCGCGGTGTCCTCGATGGTGTGGTGCCCCTCGATCTCCACGTCGCCCTTGGTGCGCACGGTCAGGTCGAAGCTGGCGTGGCTGCCCAGTGCCGTCAGCATGTGGTCGTAGAACGGCACACCGGTGTCGACGTGGACCTGGCCGCTGCCGTCGAGGTCGAGTTCGATGACGATGTCGGATTCCTTGGTGCGGCGCTCGATACGCGCGCGCCGGGTCGCAATGGTGGTCACGGGGCTCCTACTGGGGTGGCTGGTGCCAGTTCGGTGGCGGCGATCTGGGCGCTGGCCCGCAGGAAGGCGTCGTTCTCCTCGGCCAGCCCGGTCGTGGCGCGCAGGTAGCCGGGAATCCCGACGTCGCGGATCAACACGCCGGCGTCCAGGTAGCGCCGCCAGGCGGCCGGGGCGTCGGCGAACTGCCCGAACAGCACGAAATTCGCGTCGCTGGGAATCACCCGAAAACCCATGCCGCTCAACGCTTTCGTGACGCGTTCGCGTTCGGCGATCAGCGTGGCGACACTTCCCAGGGTGTCGTCGGCGTGGCGCAGCGCGGCGCGGGCCGCGGCCTGGGTGACGGACGAGAGGTGATACGGCAACCGCACCAGCAGCATCGCGTCGATCACCGCGGGGGTGGCGACCAGGTAGCCGAGCCGCCCGCCGGCGAAGGCGAACGCCTTGCTCATGGTGCGCGTGACGACGAGCTTGGTCGGATATTCGCGCACCAGCCCGACGGCGCTGGGCTCGGAGGAGAACTCGCCGTAGGCCTCGTCGACGATCAAGATGCCCGGCACCGCGTCGAGCAGGCGCCGCAGATCCGGCAGCGAAACGCTCTGCCCGGACGGGTTGTTGGGGCTCGCGATGAACACCACGTCAGGCCGGCGGTCGGTCACCGCGGCCACGGCCGCGTCGACGTCGAGGCTGAAGTCGTCGGCGCGGACGCCCTCCAGCCACTCGGTGCGGGTGGCGTCGGAGATGATCGGGTGCATCGAGTAGGACGGGACGAACCCGATCGCGGTGCGCCCCGGCCCGCCGAACGCTTGCAGCAGCTGCTGCAGGATCTCGTTGGATCCGTTTGCCGCCCAGACGTTTTCGGGCCCGACGGGCACACCGGTCTGGATGGTGAGGTAGCCGGCCAGATCGCGGCGCAGGGCGGACGCGTCGCGATCGGGATAACGATGCAGGTCGGCGGCCGCCTCGGCCACCGACCGCACCACGTCGTCCACCAGCGCCGGGCTGGGCGGGTGCGGGTTCTCGTTGGTGTTCAGCCGCACCGGGACGGCCAATTGCGGTGCGCCGTAAGGCGATTTGCCACGCAGGTCCTCGCGCAGGGGTAGGTCGTCGAGCGTCGGCTCCCGCGGTTCGGTCATCGCTCGAACCTCCGCCGGATCGCCTCGCCGTGCGCCGGCAGGTCTTCGGCCTTGGCCAACGTGACCACGTGCCCGGAGACGTCCTTGAGCGCGGCCTCGGTGTAGTCGACCACGTGGATGCCCCGCAGGAAGGTCTGAACGGACAGTCCGCTGGAGTGCCGGGCCGAGCCCGCGGTCGGCAGCACGTGGTTGGATCCGGCGCAGTAGTCGCCGAGGCTCACCGGCGAGTAGGGGCCCACGAAAATGGCTCCGGCCGAACGGATTCGGGCGGCCACCGCCGGGGCGTCGGCGGTCTGGATCTCCAGGTGCTCGGCGGCGTAGGCGTTGACCACCCGGACGGCGGCGTCCAGGTCGTCGACCAGGATGATCGCCGACTGGCGGCCACCGAGCGCGGCGGCCACCCGGTCGCGGTGCACCGTCGTGCGCAGCTGCGCGGCCACCTCGGCGGCGGTCGCGGCGGCCAGGTCCTCGCTGGGCGTGACCAGCACGCTGCCCGCCATCTCGTCGTGTTCGGCCTGGCTGATCAGGTCGGCGGCCACGTGGGTCGGGTCGGCGGTGTGGTCGGCGAGGATGGCGATCTCGGTGGGCCCGGCCTCGGCGTCGATGCCCACCCGGGAGCGGCACAGCCGCTTGGCGGCGGTGACGTAGATGTTGCCGGGCCCGGTGATCATGTCGACCGGCGCGAGGTCAGAGCCGTCCATATCGGTTCCGCCGTAGGCCAGCAGCGCGACCGCCTGCGCGCCGCCGACGGCCCACACCTCGTCGACCCCGAGCAGGCGCGCGGCCGCGAGGATCGTCGGGTGCGGCAGTCCGTCGTAGCGGGCCTGCGGCGGGCTGGCCACCACCAGCGAGCCGACACCGGCGGTCTGCGCCGGCACCACGTTCATCACCACGCTCGACGGGTAGACCGCGTTGCCGCCCGGCACGTACAGGCCGACCCGCTCGACGGGGACCCACCGCTCGGTGACCGTCGCGCCCGGGCCCAGGGTGGTCGTGACGTCGGCGCGGCGCTGGTCTGCGTGCACGGCGCGGGCGCGTTCGATCATCACCCGCAGGGCCTCGACGACGTCGGGATCCAGGCCGGCCAGCGCCGCCTCCAGCGCGGCCCCGGGCACCCGGACGGCCGCGGGCCGCACCCCGTCGAACGACGCCCCGTACTCGAGCGCCGCCTCGGCGCCACGCTCGGCCACGTCCTGCACGATCGGCCGCACCTTGGGCACGACGCTCTCCACGTCGGCGCCCCCGCGTGGCAGCGCGGACCGCAATCGGGCAGCCGTCAGTTCGACGCCCCGCAGGTCGATGCGGGCCATCACGGGTGCTGAAGCGGTACTCATTGCCTCCATTGTCCCAGAGCAGCTCAAGTTGTTATCCGACCGGTACAGTGCCCGTGGAAGGCCCACACGACTCAGGGAGCCGTCATGTCCGCGAAGGATCACCCCAATAACGCTCCAGGCGTCCCGATGGTGTTCCCGCCCTGGTTCGAGCGCTTCCAGATCAAGTATTTCAATCCCGCGGTCAAGCCGATCGCCCGCTTTCTGCCCGGGACCGCGACCATCAAGCATCGCGGCCGCACCTCCGGCACCCCGTACGAGACGATCATCACCCCGTACCGCAAGGGCAACGTGCTGGCGATCGCGCTCGGCCACGGCAAGACGAACTGGGTCAAGAACGTGCTGGCGGCCGGTGAGGCCGACGTTCAGTTCGGCCGCGACCGCGTGGTGCACATCACCAACCCGCGCATCCTGCCGGCCGGCACCGAGGGTCCCGACGCCGAACGGCTGCCGCGGATGGCCCGGATGCAGCTGCGCCGCATCGGCGTGTTCGTCGGCGACATCGCCTGAGACCCGGGCCCGCTGTTGCGGCGGCGTTCGCGGCTTTTTCTTGCGTTGACAGCTTCTGGCGTGCGCGCACGGCTTTGCGCGTGCGCTCATGGCGGCGACACGCGGCCGGGACCCGCCCTGGGCGCACGCCCGACGCCCGGAATGCACGCCCGACGGCGCTACGCGCGGGTGAAGACGGTCTTTCCGGTCATCGTCGGCCAGGCCGAGGGGGCGTCTTCCCACGCGACGACGCGGTCGACCGCCGGCGACACGTCCAGGCCGCCCGCGAGCAGGTCGAGCACCCGCGGGATCACCGTGCGCGCGCTGACGCGGCCGGTGACGAACCGCACGCCGCGTGAGTACATCGGCAGCAACGGCATCTCGACTTTGTATTCGGGGTAGATCCCGGTGTCGGTGCACACGCCGTCCGGCCAGGTGGCGCGCAGCGTCGCCGCCAGCAGGGTCGCATCGCTGGTGGTGTGCACGGTGACCGGGTAAGCGCCCCACGACTTGTCGGGTTTGGCGGCATCATGGACCACCGCGCCGAGCTTCTCGGCGGCGGCCAGCCGCTGCGGGTCGGTGTCGACGTAGTCGACGTGGGCCCCGAGCGCCGCGGCGATCGCGGCGGAATACAGGCCGATCGACAGCCGTCCGAGGACCAGGACGCGGCGATCGACGGGATCGAGCGTGTCCAGCTCCGCAGCGAACGGCCCGACGGTGCGCCAGCCGTCGGGAATGTTGTCCGACAGGGACGCGATCGAAACCGGGTCGACGGCGTCCGGAAACGGGATGAGCATCGCATCGGCGTACGGAACCAGCACCAGGTCCGACATGAACCCGCCGCCGTCCAGGCCGGCGATCGGCGCCATCCCGTAGGCCGCCATGAACGGCACCGCGCTGCACGAGCCGGTCACGCCGCGGCGGCATTCGCGGCAATCGCCGCAGTTGATCTGAAACGGCACCACGACGCGGTCGCCCACCCGGACCCCCGTGACGTCGTCGCCCACGGCGACGACCTCGGCCAGCCCTTCGTGCCCGACCGCATACCCCGGCGGCAACGGCAGCCGCCCGTTGCACACCGCGACGTCGAGGTCGCAACACGCCACCGCCAGCGGCCGCACCAGCGCCTGCCCGGTCGCGGTGATCTGCGGTTCGGGCACCTCGCGCCACGCGTAGCGCCCGGCTTCCTCGTACGTCAGCTGCCTCATCTCTGCATTCTTGAGTGATCACTCAAGTAAAGTCAATAGCATGCCGAGACCCGATCGCAGCCGCGCCGCGTTGGTCGGGACGGCCGCCACGCTGTTTCGCCGCCAGGGCTACGCGGCGACCGGGCTGAACCAGATCCTCGACGAGGCCGGCGTCAAACCCGGTTCGCTGTATCACCACTTCCCCCGGGGCAAGCAGCAACTGGCCGCGGCGGTCGTCGAGACCGAAGGCACCGGCATCGAGCAGCTGCTGCGCCGATTCCTGGCGACCGGCCGGCCCGCGGCCGACATCGTCGACCGCTGGATCGACCTGCTGGCGGCCGGGTTGGCCGGCGACCGGCGCGACGGCTGCCCGATCGAACCGATCGCCACCGAGTCGGTGCACGCGAGCCCACTGGTGCGCGAGGCGTCGGCGCGCGCCTTCAGGGGCTGGTGCGCGGCGGTCGAGCAGCGGCTGCGCTCCGACGGCTGGTCCGAGGCAAAGGCCGAACAGGTTGCGCTGGCGGTGATCTCGCTGATCGAGGGCGCACTGATCCTGTCCCGGATCTCCGGTGACGCGGGCGCGCTGGAAGCCGCCAAGCCCGCCGCGCGGACGCTGCTGACGATGCGGATGTGAAGACTGTGACACCGGTGTCAAATCCGTTCGCGAGCAAGGACTTAGGACCCTACGGCGGCGCGCGGCGCGGCGAGACGATGACAGGTGCACAACCAACCCCTTGAGCAGAAGGGATCTCCCCATGGCCGACAACGACCTGACCGCCCGGTTCGAAAAAATCTCCACCGCCGCCAGGGAGGCCAACGACAAGGTGCGTGCCGCGGCGCAGCAGGCCCGTGAACAGGTCCAGGCGGACGCGGCCCACGCCCGCGACAGGGCAGACCAAGCCGCCGACCATTTGCAAGACCGGGCCTCAGCCGCTGACGATGACGCGTCGAAGCACTGGCGGGAAATCGCCGAGAAATGGCAGTCTCACGTCGCCAAGATCCGCAAAGACCTGGCCGAGAAGAATGCCCAGCACGAGGCCAAGGAGATGGACGCCTACGCCAACATGGCCATCGGCTACGCGCTCGATACCATCGATTTCGCCGAGGCCGCCGTCTATGAAGCGGAATGTGCTGTGCTCGAAGCTCTTTCGGCACGCTCGGCCGCCGACGCGTTGGCGCGGGGATGACCGGCCGGTAAGTCCTACATGTCCAGGCCGATGTCGAGCGCGCGCACCGAGTGTGTCAGCGCGCCGACGGCCAGGTAGTCCACCCCGGTCGCTGCGTACGTGGCGGCGTTCTGAAGGCTGAGTCCGCCGGACGATTCGAGCAGCACCGCGGGGGCGCGCGCGTCGCGCCGCTGCACGGCCATCTGCGTCTGCCATACCGGGAAGTTGTCCAGCAGCACCAGTTCGGGCTTTTCGGCGAGCACCTCGTCGAGCTGTTCGAGGGAGTCCACCTCGACCTCGCACGGCAGGTCGGGCGCGGCGTCGCGCACCGCCCGCAGCGCGCCGACCACCGATCCCGCGGCCACCACATGGTTGTCTTTGATGAGCGCCGCGTCCCCCAGCCCCAGCCGGTGGTTGACACCCCCGCCGGCCCGCACCGCGTATTTCTGCAGCGCGCGCAGGCCCGGCAACGTCTTGCGGGTGTCGCGGATCTTGGCCTTGGTGCCGTCCACGGCCTCGACCCACGCCGCCGTCGTGGTGGCGATGCCCGACAGGTGACAGACCAGGTTCAGCATGGTCCGCTCGGCGGTCAGCAGGCCGCGGGTATCGGCGCGCACGGTCAGCACCGGCTCGCCGGGTTGCAGCCGAGCGCCGTCCTCGACGGCGTGCACCACCTCGTAGCCGCCGGCGAGGACGGCGTCGAGGACCAGCAGGGCGACCTCCACGCCCGCGATCACGCCGGGCCGCCGGGGCACCATCGACGCCGTGGCCACCGCGCCGGCGGGCACGGTCGCGAGCGTGGTGACGTCGGGCCCGTAGCGCAGGTCCTCTTCCAGCGCGCGCCGAATGATGTCCTGTGCGGCACTCCGTTCGTCGGGAAGCATCATCAGCCCACCGCCGCCAGCGCCTCCACCAGCACCGAGTTCCGGTCGTCGGCCAGCCGCAGCACGCTGCTGCGGCCCTGTTCGGGCGCGGGGTCCGGGTATTCCGCGCGGTGATGGCAGCCCCGGCTCTCGTTGCGGGCCAGGGCCGCCGCGGTCACCGCGCGGGCGGCGACGGCCAGCGCCACGTCCTCGAAATCGCGGCGGCCGGCGACGGCGCGCGCCGGCGCACCCGCCAGCGCGTCGGACAGCCGCGTCAGCCCGGCGGCGTCGCGCACCACCGAGGCGTCGCGGCTCATCGTGGCCTGCAGTTCGGCGCGCTCGGGCGCGGTGTGGGCGCTGGGCTCGGGTGCGACCGCGCGGGTGCGGCCCGCCGCCGTCGCGTGCGCGGCCGCGGCCCTGCCGGCTCGGCCCCCCACCACCAGGCCTTCCAGCAGGCTGTTGGACGCCAGCCGGTTGGCGCCGTGCATGCCGGTGCGCGCCACCTCGCCGGCGGCGAACAGGCCCGGGAGTTCGGTCTGCCCGTGCACGTCGGTGACGACGCCGCCGCAGCTGTAATGCGCCCCCGGCACGACCGGGATGGGTTGGCGGACGGGGTCGATGCCGGCGGCCCGGCACGCCGCGGTCACCGTAGGGAAGCGGGCCGCGAAACCGGCGATGCCGCGGGCGTCGAGGAAGACGCACGGGTCGCCGGTGGCCTTCAGCCGCGTGTCGATGGCCGCGGCGACGACGTCCCGCGGCGCCAGGTCACCCATCGGGTGGACGCCGGCGGTGACCGAATTGCCTTGCCGGTCAACCAGTATGGCGCCCTCACCGCGGATGGCCTCGGTGACCAGCGGCCGCCGGCCGCCTGCCGCGCCGGCGTACAGCATCGTGGGGTGGAACTGGATGAACTCCAGGTCGCTGACCGCGACACCGGCCCACAACGCCAGCGCGATGCCGTCGCCGGTGGAGCCGTCCGGATTGGTCGTCGCGCCGTAGAGGTGCCCGAGCCCGCCGGAGGCCAGGATGACCGCCGGCGCGTGGATGATGCCGTAGCCGTCCGGGTTGCCGACGGAGACGCCGGTCACCGCGGCTCCGTCGTGCAGCACGCGCAGGCCGACGTGACCGGTGCGGATGTCCAGCAGCCGGGCGGCGTGGTCGAGCGCTCGCTGCACCTCGGCACCGGTGGCGTCGCCGCCGGCGTGCACGATCCGCCGCCGGGAGTGCCCGCCCTCGCGCGTGACATCCCAGCGGCCGGGCGTCGCCTCGTCGAATCGCGCTCCGGCGCCGACCAATTCGGACACCGCACGATAGCCGTCGGCGACGATCGAGGTCACCGCGTCGGGATCGCACAGGCCGGCGCCCGCGGTCACGGTGTCGGCGACATGGGCCTCGACGGAATCGTCGTTGTCGGGCAGGACCACGGCGATGCCGCCCTGGGCGTAGTGGGTCGCGGTCACCCCGCGCGCCTGGTCGGCCTTGCTCAGCACGACGACGCTGCGGCCGGCGCGGTGGGCGGCCAGCGCCGCGGCCAATCCCGCGACACCGGTGCCGATGACGACGACGTCAGCGCTGTGCGTCCAGGCCGGGCGGACGATCATTCACCACCGCCCGGCTGGCCGATCTCGATCATTCGCTGCACGCTGCGGCGGCCGGCCGCCGCGATCTCCGGGTCGACGTCGACTTCGTCGGCCCCGTCGACCAGGCAGCGCAGCAGCGCCGCCGGCGTGATCATCTTCATGTACTTGCACGAGGCCCGGTCGTTGACCGCGCGGAAGTCGACTTGCGGTGCGGCCCGGCGCAATTGGTGCAGCATGCCGACCTCGGTGGCGACCAGCACCTTGCGGGCGTGCGTTTGATGCGCCGCGTCGAGCATGCCGCCGGTGGACAGGATCTTGACCCGGTCCGCCGGGAAGGCGCCCTCGCCCGCGAGGTACAACGCCGAAGTGGCGCAACCGCATTCGGGGTGCACGTAGAGCTCGGCCTCGGGGTTCGCACGGGCCTGCTCGGAGAGCTCGTCGCCGTTGATGCCGGCGTGCACGTGGCACTCACCGGCCCACACGTGCAGGTTGGTGCGGCCGGTTACCCGTCGGACGTGCGCACCCAGGAACTGGTCCGGGCAGAACAGCACCTCGCGGTCGGGGTCGATGGATGCGACCACGTCGACGGCGTTGGACGAGGTGCAGCAGATGTCGGTGAGCGCCTT
>NZ_LZJJ01000068.1:0-2432 GCF_001667625.1 Mycobacterium sp. E1715 | reverse complement strand
GAATGCCCTTCACCGGCTGCGCGGGCGGCTCTTGCTCGCCGTCCGTTTGCTTTGCCGGCTCCGCTTTGGGCGCGGGCGCCGGGGCCTCGGGAGCCGGAGCCGCCGGGGCGGGCGCGGGCGCCGCGGGTGCCGGGGCCTCGACCGGCGCGGGAGCCGCGGGGGCCGGGGCGGGCCGGGTCGGCGCGACGACCACGTTCTGGTTCGGGCTGGGCCGGACGTTAGCCGTGGGCCGGATGGCGATCGCCAGCGAGACGACCAACGCCACCACGCCGATGACGAAGACGCCCGCCACGATGCCTCCGACCAGCCGGAACGAGCTGCGCTGGGGATATCCCGCGTCGACGAGTTCGGTGGCGCCGGTGTGCGCGCCGGTGTAGAGGTCGTCGACCTCGTCGGGCACGGCGCTGTAGGCGAGCGCGTCCCTGCCCAGGGTGCCCGGGGTGTCGAAGTAACCGGGCGCGACCGCGAACGGGTTGATCGCGCCGGTGCCCGGGTCCTGGGCGTAAGCCAGCGCCGCGGTGGACGACGAGAAGAGCGGGGCGTTCGCCGACGCCAGCGCCGCCCCGCGGGCCAGCGCCGTTTCGGGCTCCTCGGGCGCCGACAAGGGCAGTGAGGTGGCCGCCTCCAGCGCGGGCTTGATCAGCGGGATGTCGATGCCCGAGCCGACGACGAACACGCCGTCCGGCCGTGTCTCCAGCGTCTCCGCGTGCGACACCATGCTGGCCAGCTGGGCCACCGCGGCCTCGTCGTCGGCCGGCAGCGGCTGGCGCTGGACGTCGGCGATCGACCCGTCGGCGCTGTTGACGACCGCCAGAGTGGCGGTGTCCGGCTCGATGTACAGCAGGGCAGTTTGCGAGTAGTTGGTCTGGCTGCCCACCGCTTGCGCGAGGGCGGCCGCGGCCAGGAAGGCCGAGACCAACATCACGTTCTCCACCTTGTGGGCGGCCAGTGCGTCCCGCAGTGCGGCGGCCTCGATCGGGTCCGTGAATGTGACGCCGGTCGATGCCAATTGGTAGCCGCCCTCGGCCGCGCCCTGACGGGTGCCCAGGATCGCGGAGACTACCTGGTTGGCCGCGCTGAGCGTTGCCGCGTCGTCTTCGGGCGGAACGTCGAAATTGTCTTCGTCGACGGTGGCGCCTTCGCCATTCTGGCCTTCGACCAGCACCATTCGGACTGCCGTCGGCGCCATCGACACGCCAAGTACCGTGTCCAAAGCTCCTCCATCGTTCGATTGCTAGCGCTGATGATGAGAACGTGGCCGCCGCACCCCGCGAAAACGCCAGAGGTCACTTAGTCCCCACCGTGTTTTCCCCTAGTGTCCCGATTTTACGCGTGTTCGGCACCCGGCGGGCGGGCTAGGGGACAGGGATGCCGTGGCCGCCCAGGTGCCGATGCAGCCAGTCGTCCCACTGATCGCTGTGGGACGGGCCGGGTCCGGGTTGGGGCGATGCCGGCGGAGTGACCGTCGACCAGGACGGCTTTGAACTCGCCGATCAGACAACGGCGGTGGCCGCGGCGGACCGCGTGGTCGACGCGATTCTCGGCACACGGGAAAGCGCGGCCGCGGGTGGCTATCGGGTGAAATCGAGCGGCGTGACGTGGACGGATCAAGCCGAGGCGGCCGCGCTTCGAAATGCGTTGGCGGAGCGCAAGATCGAGGACGTCATGCTGGTTTCCGGCGTGATGGCTGCTGCGGCGCTGGCGCAGGCCGCGGGCAGTGCCACCAACTGCGCGCGCACCGCGCTGCTGTTCGTCGAGCCCAGCACCGCGACGCTGGCCGTCGTCGACACCGCCGACGGTTCGGTCGCCGACGTGCGCCGGCATGCGCTGCCCAGCAGCGACGGGGCTGCGCTGGCGCAGCTGGCCGCGTTGGCCTCGGGCGCCGAATCGATGAGGGCGCGCCCGGACGGGCTGTTCCTGGTGGGCTCGGACGTCGACATCCCGTACATCAAGCCGGCGCTCGAGTCGGCGACCTCGCTGTCGGTGACCACCCCCGAGGAACCCGAGATGGCGCTGGCCCGCGGCGCCTCGCTGGCGGCGGCCAACGCCCACCTGGGGGCGCCGTCGACGATCGCGATGCCCTACGCAGGACAACCCGCGACGGGCGGGCGCGAGCTCGCGTACAGCGCCGAAGCGGGCGACGCGGCCGCCCGGGGAGCCGAGTCCGCGGCGGACCGGGGCGATCGGCGCAGCCGGAAGCCGGTGCTGGCCGTCGTCGCCGCGACCCTGGTATTCGTCGGCGGTGTCCTGGCGCTCTCGCTGGCGCTGGCCTTCGACATCCGGCCCCACGCGCATCAGCGCCCCGACATCACCCAAAACGTCGTCGCCCCGGCAGTCCAGGCGCCACCACCACCCCCGTCGGCGCCATCGACACGCCAAGTACCGTGTCCAAAGCTCCTCCATCGTTCGATTGCTAGCGCTGATGATGAGAA
>NZ_LZJJ01000067.1:0-739 GCF_001667625.1 Mycobacterium sp. E1715 | reverse complement strand
GCCGGGCACCCGCCGCCCATCCTGGTCCACGCGGACGGCACCACCCAGATGCTCGACGACGGTCACACGATCGCATTGGGAGTGCGGCCCAACTGGTCCCGCCCCGAGGCCCGGGTGACCGTGCCGGCGCGTGCCACCCTGCTGCTCTATACCGACGGCTTGGTCGAACGTCGCCGTACGGCGTTGGGGCAGGGCATCTCCCGGGCGGCCGAGTTCGTGCAGGACGGCCGCGGGTCGACGCTCGACGAATTGGCGAACCACATCATGTCCGGTCTGGCCCCCGGCGGCGGCTATCAGGACGACGTAGTCGTTCTGCTTTATCGTCATCCCGCTCCGCTGGAGCTGACGTTCCCGGCTGACGTCAGTCACTTGGCGCCCGCACGATCCGCGTTGCGCACCTGGCTGACCCGCACCCGACTGGACCCGGAACAGGCGATGAACGTGCTGGTCGCCGCCGGGGAGGCCGTCGCCAACGCCATCGAGCACGGTCACCGGGACCAGCCGGAAGGCACCATCAGCCTGGGCGCGACCGCACTGGTCGACCGGGTGCAGTTGACCATCACCGACACCGGCTCGTGGAAACCGCCGCAACCGGCTAGTTATCCCCACCGGGGACGGGGTATTGCCCTCATGCGGGGGCTCATGAATGACGTCACCATCAATCCTGATGCCGCCGGAACCACGGTTCACCTATCCGCGAGGATCACATGATGCCCACGTCGCTCTCCCTCGACACCGC
>NZ_LZJJ01000066.1:0-970 GCF_001667625.1 Mycobacterium sp. E1715 | reverse complement strand
CGATGACGCGCAGCCGGTCGATCTCCAGCGCCTTGGCGGCGGCCTCCAGGAACGGCGCCTCGTCGCTGATGGCGACGCCCTCGGGCGTGCGCTCGATGGTGAACGCCGAGAGCGTGTCGACGACGTTGGCGTACATCACCACGGTGTCGGTGTCGACCATCGTGCACACCGTGTCCAGGTGCATCTGGGCGCGGCGCTGGGCGATCGGCACGGCGAGCACCTTGCTGGCGAGGCCGTCGTCGAAGAGGCTGCGCGCCAACGCTTCCGCGCCGGCCGGGGTGGTCCGCTCGCCGACGCCGACGGCTATCACACCCGGGCCGAGCAGCAGCACGTCGCCACCCTCGACGGGCGCGGTGCGCGACTCGTAGGCGCGCCGCACCCCGGTGAACCGCGGATGATGGGCGTAGATCAGGTCGGTCAGCGACGCCTCGCGCACCCGGGCGCGCAACGCCAGCGTGGGGATCACCACGCGCGGACCGATCCAGATCGACGAGTCGCGGGTGAACACCAGGTTGGGCAGCGGCTCGATGACGAAGTCCGCGCCCTGGTGCATGCGCAGCACCAGCGAGACGTCGGTCCGGATATCCGACGGCAGTTCGTTGAACGTCATGCCGGCCATCAGCACGTGGGCCAGCCTGTCCGCGTCGAGCCCCCGCAGATAGCCCGAAAGTGCTTGCGCCAGAGGCACTCCCAGCCGGCGCGCGTCGACAGCGGCGGCCACGCCCTGCATCCGGGCGGCCCCGCTGTGGGTCAGGGCCTCGGCCAGCAGGTCGGCCAGCAGCAGCACCTCCACCCCGCGGGAGCGGAGCAGCTCGGCGAACTGGTCGTGTTCGTCCTGCGCGCGGGCGACCCAGGGCAGCCCGTCGAAGAGGAGCTGATCCATGTTGCGCGGATTGAGCCGCCGCAGCTCGCCGCCGGGGCGGTGCAGGATGACGACGCGCAGCGCTCCCACCTCGGAATTGGTGCCCAG
>NZ_LZJJ01000065.1:0-2484 GCF_001667625.1 Mycobacterium sp. E1715 | reverse complement strand
AGCGCCTCGACGCCTTCACCACACACTCCATGGCCGCGGACATCAACTACCCGCATCCACCGGTGTGTCAACCGCACCGTGTCCTCACCTTCGGCGACAGCCGAATCCGTCTCGAGGGTCTGGCGGTTTTCGCGCTCCCCGCAGAGTGCCGGCTTGTCCGCTAAATGCGCAGTGCACGTAGCGATTTCACGCCGGAGATCGGTGAGGAAATCGTCGCCGGCATGCGCGCGGCCGATCATCACTTTGGGACGGGGCGGTTTCCCGGGCTTGTCCCACTTCGACTGGTCGAAGTCCTGCCAGCCGACCAGGGGATCGTAGCGCGGGGCGGGGACCGAGCCACCGGACGGGCAGAGCGACCACGATGCGCCGCCCGGGCCGCTGGTGAGGGCGCCGTTGTCAGCAGAGGCGGTCTCGATGTCGGTGTTAACCGCCAGCGCTGGAAGTAGCGTCGAGATCTGGGCTTGGCTCCAGTTGGCGAGCATCGGCGGCAGCGCCGAGCGCGGCCGAGATCGCCCTACCGCGCCGATCAACTCCGAAAGAAGCTGATTGCGCGAGGCCGCCGACGGATCGGGCGTGCGATACCACGCCTGCACCGTCACCCGGCTGGGCAGCACGGTCGCTGCCATATTGACGACGTTGGGCCACTGGGGTCCGGTGTCGCCTGATTGATACTGCGCCAGCGTTTGGCTGGATTCGCCGACCAGCCAACCCTGGACGCCGCCGTTGTCCATCGGGTGCGCAACCGCCCACATGGGGCACCGATGCGACCATGCCGCCATCTCGCTGCTGACGTCATCGCCCTCGCCCGCAGCGGTGAACCGGACCCGGACGGAATCGCCGCCGTTCGCCGGGAATCGATTGCTCGGAACGTGACCGTTGGCGTCCGTGGCGGGGCTGTATTCCACATCCAGTTCCGGTTTGTCGGTCGCGCCGAACCGTGGCAGACGTTGGCAGTCTGCAGGCGTGGACTCGCGTCCGCCGAAGGGAGGCTCGGACCCGAAGCCCGCTTGGGGCGCATAGACGCTGACGCGGTTGAAGAGGTCGTCTTGAAAATCAGCCAGCCCGGGTATGCAGCGCGCCAACCGATCCGGCGCGCAGTCCCCGCCTTCCGTCGGTGCGGCTGTGAGCGTCGGCCGACTCGAGGCCGAATCGTGCTTGTGGGTGGTGCAGGCACTCGACACCGCCAGGAGCGCCGCGACCACGCCGAGCCCGGCGGCTGCACGAATGAAACCCCGAAGAACCGGCCGCACGCGCCGACTTTACGTCACCGGTCTGCTCAAGACGGTCTCCCGCGCGTGCTTCCGGACGAAAGCCCGGCACACGCGCGCGGCGGCCCTCCCCCGCCTTAGCGGGTGCAGGTCTTTGGCGGTGGCGGAGGGATTTGAACCCTCGGACGGTGTTAGCCGTCACACGCTTTCGAGGCGTGCTCCTTAGGCCGCTCGGACACGCCACCGCGGAGCAGCTTACCGAACCGTCGGCCCGTTACCCCAATCGCTGGCGGGCGAAGAAAGCCTCCAGCGGTGCGGCGCACTCTTCGGCGAGCACGCCGCCGCGCACTTCCGGCCGATGATTGAGCCGCCGATCGCGGACCACGTCCCACAGCGATCCGACCGCGCCCGTCTTGGGTTCCCACGCGCCGAACACCAGCCGGCCGACGCGGGCCAGGACCAGCGCTCCGGCGCACATGGTGCACGGCTCGACGGTGACCGCCAGCGTGGCGCCCTCCAGCCGCCAGCCGTCACCCGCCGCGCCGGCCGCCGCGCGCAGCGCCAGGATCTCCGCGTGCGCGGTGGGATCGCCAAGGGCCTCGCGGGCATTGACCGCGCGGGCCAGTTCGATCCCGTCAGCGCCGACGACCACCGCGCCGATGGGGACGTCGCGGGGGCCCGCAGTCGCGGCGACCGCCAACGCGGCACGGATCAGATCTTCGTCGGCGATCACCGACCGATGCGGTCGATCACGGCCGACAGCTGGTCGGCGAAGCCCATCTCCCGGGCGATGCGGCCGAGCTGCTCGTCCGCGTACAGGTCGGCCTCGTCGAGGATGACGCCCAGCACCGCCTCCGGCAGCCCGATGTCGGAAAGCAACCCCAGGTCGCCCTCCTCGAACGGGTCGGAATCCTCCAGGTCTTCGGGGTCGATGTCGGCGTCCAGCTTGTCGAGCACTTCGGCGGCGATGTCGTAGTCCAGTGCGGCGGTGGCGTCCGACAGCAGCAGCCGGGTCCCCGACGGCGCGGGGCGCACGATCACGAAGAACTCGTCATCCACGTCGAGGAGGCCGAACACCGCGCCGGCGCTGCGCAATTCCCGCAGCTCCGTCTCGGCGGCCTTGAGGCTCATCAAGGATTTACGGGCCATCGGAGAACACCGCCACTGGCCCTCTTCGCGTACGACCGCTACGCCGAAACCGTCCGGCGTGTCGGCGGACAGGCCCTGGGCTGGGGCCCGTTGTGCTCCCATGGCCGCTTACGGTAGTCGCAGACCA
>NZ_LZJJ01000064.1:0-10505 GCF_001667625.1 Mycobacterium sp. E1715 | reverse complement strand
TCGTCGACCTCGGCGACCGCCGCCGCGCACTCCGCGACCGCGGCCTCGGCGTCGGCCAGGCGGGTGATCGCCGCGGCCCATTCCCCGGTGGGACGCCCCGTGGGGGTGAAGTAGCGTCCGTATTCCGCGTCGATGCGTTCGATGAGCAACGGCTCGGTGCCCGACAACGCCGCGGCGTCGCCGGCCGCCACGTCGAGCGCGCGCGACAGGGCGTCGCAACCAGAGAGATCCACCGCGGCGGTCGACGCCGACTGCAGCACCCGCTGGGCGTGCCACAAATCGCTGTCCACCGTCTCGGCCAGCATCGCGCGGACCCGTTCGTGCGCCTCGTCGCCGGTGAGCTGCTCGCGGTGCGGCGACTGGATCGTCAGCTCGGTTTCGCATTTCTTGTGGAACCGCTTGCGATAGGTGAAACGATAAGGGCCGCAGCTCAATTCGGCGCTAACCTCGGATCCGACGTCACTGTGGGTGGGCTTGACCTGCTTGACTTCCTTCTTCGTCGAGCGGTCCCGGGACTCCAGCAGCAGATCGAGGGCCTCGATCATCGACGACTTGCCGATCTCGTTGGCGCCGCACAGCACGACGACACCGTGGTCGGGAAATTCGATCTCCCGGTGCGCGATGCCGCGATAATTCGTCAGGGTCAGGCGGTGCAACTTCATGCGGCGCCCCGGTCGGTGAGGCGTAGCAACAGCGCCAGCGCCGCCTGCGCGTCGGCGGCAGCATCGGAGGCTGGCTCGCGCGCGGTCGCCACCAGCTCGTCGACCGCCGCGGCGGCGAATCCCCCGATACCCAGATCGCTGAATTCGCCGTCGGCCGGGATTACCGCCAGATCGGTGCGGCGTTCCCACAGGCCGAGCCAGGCATACAACCGCGCGTACTTGTCGAGACACGCATCCAGCGCCGCCCGATCGGTGACCGTCAGGGATCCGGTGAGGGCCAAGCGCACCACGGTGCGGTCCTTGTCTGCCATCAGGTCCAGGTTCAGGTCGAGGTCGGCGATGTCGCGGCGAGTGTCGACCTGGTGATGCATGGTGACGAAGCGCCACCGGCCGACATGCCGTGATTCCACCGAGGCGGTGCGACGCGGGTCGCTCTCGTCGATCTCCACGACGAGGACATGACCGGGGTCGGATTCCACGTCGTCGAAGTTGGTGACTTCCGGCGAACCGGAGTACCAGATCCGGCCGCTGTCACCGACATTCGTGCGTGAATGCTTGTCCCCCAGTGCAACGTAGTGCACCGTACCGGTCGCCAGCGCGCGGTCGAGGGTGGCCAGGCGGATCAGGGAAAGCTTGTCCCGGTCCGGGTCCAGGACGTCGACCCCGCCGTGCGCGACGAGGATCCGGGTGACCGGTTCGGGCGCGAGGCCTTCGAGAACGTCGGCGACCAGGTCGGTGGTCGGCGCCTTGGATCGCCATGGCGCGGCGACGATCTCCAGCCCGGGCCTGACCCGATGGGCGCCGGCCTGGTCGAGCACCACCACGTTGTCGGGACGTTCGGCGGTGAACAGGGCGGTGGTGTACACCGAGGACGCGTCGAGCGGGTCGTGGTTGCCCGGTAGCAGGTAGACCGGAATCCCGATGGCGCGCATGGCTTCTAACGACTGCCCGACGACCTGCGGGGGAAGCTGATTGTGTTCGAAGACGTCGCCGGAGACCACGACGAACTCGGCGCCCACCTCCGTCGCCAGCGCCCCCAGGCCGGCCACCGCGTCACGCCGGGCAGCCGAGTACCGCGGCTGAGCATCACCGGCGAGAAAGTGCCGGGTCATGCCGAGCTGCCAGTCGGCGGTGTGCAGGAATCGCATGGCGGCGGCTCCCTTTCGGACTCCGTGATTACCAGGGCATCGCGAGCTTAAATCCGCGCACCGACAAGACGCGGGACCTCGCCCGGCAGGTCTCCGAGCGGGTATTTTGCGTCACGGGCAGACCGGCGAGCCGCCGGCGCCGATCCTGCCGGCCACCGCGGCCGCCCAGCGTGGGGGGAAACTCGGCGGCGGGTAGGTGCCGTGGTCCGCCGGTTCTTCCGACCCCCGCCCGGCTGGGTCGATGCCGCAACCCGCCAGGTCGTCGAGGTCGACCTGGCCACCTACGGAACGACTACCGCCCCGAACAGCCCGCCGAACTCGCCGACTGCCTCACCCCGACGGCTGGTCGATCCACATCTGTCGGAAAGGGTAGTCGGGTACGCCAGGTGGGCGTAGCTAATTTACCCAGGTCACGTCATCAAGTCCGAATGTTGAGTCATGGCGCCGCGATTGGTTATTTTTGCGCGGATCAAAGACCAGGCGCGACCTTTTCATGCCAGGACGGCCGGCAAAGTTTCCCAGCCGCGGACTGTCGATGTCGTGGTCATGCGTGCCGCAGACATATCGATGTCCCACTCCGGGAAGCGGTTGAGCACCTCATCGAGCGCCACGCGTCCCTCCATCCGGGCTAACGACGCTCCCAGGCAATAGTGCACGCCAACACCGAAGCCGACATGGGCTCCGGCTTTGCGGTGAAGGTCGAAGACGTCGCCATCGGGCGGGAATTGCCGATGGTCGCGGTTTGCGGCACCGGCGAGCAACATCATGATGCTGCCGGCCGGCACGTGTTGTCCGTAGTAGTCCACGTCGCGTGTGAGGGTGCGCGCGATGTGTGGCGCGGGGGGTTCGAAACGCAGCAGCTCCTCGATTGCGCCGGCAATCAGGCTGCGATCGGCGACCAGCTCCCGCCGCTGCTCGGGGTGCTCGGCCAAAACCTTGCCCGCCCAACCGATTAGCCGGGTCGTTGTCTCGGCGCCGCCCGCGGCGACCAGCGTGATGCAAATCAGCAGTTCCTCGCGGGTCAACCCCCGTCTGGTGCCATCGAGGTCGGTGAATTCGACGCTGAGCAATTCGGTGACCACGTCGTCGGAGGGATGTTCAGCGCGCCAATCGAGGTAGTCCGCGAACAACTGCCCGGTTTCCAGCCCTGTGGACGCGGCTTTCATTTGTCCGCCAGCCTCGGTGTTGACGTGACTTTCGGCGAGGTCAAGGACCTCCTGCCGCATCTCATCGGGAATTCCCAGCAGCCTGCACACGACTCTCACCGGCATCTCGGCACCCAAATTGGCGATGAAGTCAAAGCCCCCGGTACCAACGAACGGATCGAGACTCTCGGCACAGAATTGCCGCGCGGTGGCCTCGACCTCGCGCATTTTGCGTGGCGTGAACATGCGAGAAAGGCTCTGGCGATAGATGTCGTGAAGGGGCGGGTCCTCCATCAGGAACACGCCGGGCGGAATCGGCATGTCAGCCTTGATCAACTCGAGAATGTTTCCCCGCGCAGAGCTGAACGTCTCATGGTCATTCAGCGCCGCATGCACGTCGTCGAATCGGCTCAGCGCGTAGAAGTCGTTTTGGTCGTTGTACGACAGCGGCGCCTCCTCGCGGAGCCGCCGAAACAGCGGATACGGGTCGGCGTTGAGTTCGACGTCGTAGGGGTCGTAGAACACCTCACTCGCAGTCTGGACACCCATATGCCTGCAACTCCCTCCAACCGACGCATCCGACCGTTCGTCGGACGGACTACTGGTAAGTCAGGACAGCACGCCACTGCGAGCCGCAATAACCTAGACACGCACAACCGTGCTCATCCTCAGAGTGCATCGTGCCCGGCTACCTCTCCGAAGTCCACCACGTCACCGACCACGCGAAATCCCGGCGCACCGACATCGACGGCCGACCCCGCACCAACACCTTCCACCACCGGAGAAAAACTCGTCCACGACGACGGCGACGATGACGACGACGCCGCGTAGGGGTTAGCGTGACTCCCGTGGAAGACCAGCGCACGTTGTTGTTGATGCGTCACGCGAAGTCTGACTACCCGCCCGGCGTCGCCGACCACGAGCGGCCGTTGGCGCCGCGAGGAATTCGCGAAGCCGGCCTCGCGGGCGACTGGCTGCGCGCCAACGCCCCGGCCATCGACGCCGTGCTGTGTTCCACCGCGACGCGGACCCGGCAGACGTTGGCCACCACGCGTATCGACGCCCCGGTGCGGTACAGCGAGCGGCTCTACGGCGCGACCCCGGGCACGATGATCGAGGAAATCAACGCCGTGAGCGAGGAAGTCGGGACGCTGCTTGTCGTCGGTCACGAGCCGACGATGTCCGCGGTGGCACTCGGCCTCGGCGGTGCCGGCACCGATGTTGCCGTGGCGGAACGGATTTCGATCAAGTTCCCGACGTCGGCGATCGCCGTGCTGACGGTCACGTCCGGATGGAAGGGCCTCGAACTCGGCCGCGCCGCGCTGATCGGGTTCGAAATCCCGCGCTGACTCAGGAGTTCGTAGCCAGCGTCAGCTCCATCAACTTGAGCGCCTGACCGCACGCGTCGATGCCGGGCGCCTGGGGGTTGACCCACCAGCCGACCACGCCGGCCGCGTCGCTGGCCACCCCGCACGCACCGTTCGGGTCGTCCGGGCGCATCACGATGGAATCGATCCCGGCGATGTTCCGCGTCTCGACCTTGTACTTGAGGAAATCGGCGACCTTGCGCTCGTTGCTCAGGCTGCCCTGCTCGAACCAGAACCGGGTGATGTCGATCAGGCCGGCCGGGTTGGCCGCCTGCCACCGGCAGATCGCCCCGACGAAGGTGCTCTGAATGTCGAGCGGATCCGCGCCCACCGTCTTGGCGAGGATGTCGCTGGTGAGCACCTCGCACTCCTTGAGCAGGTTCGGATACTGCTGCTGGGAGTTGTTGTTACGCGTCGGACCGCCGGCCTTCACGGCGTTACCGGCGACGGACCTCGAACATCCGGTCGACACGACGAGCGCGGTGATCAAGACGGCGACAAGGGCGCGGACGCTACTTCTGCTCATTTGGAGTTCGCAATCGACTGGCGCGCCAATTCCTTGGCTATGTCGCACGGCGGCGGGAACGGCTTCTGACTGAAGCTGATAGACCATTCGATGAAGTCGTCCTGGAATTGGATGCCCACCTCGCACAGCGAGTCACCCAGATTGGGCTCGTTCCCGATGGCGATGAAGCCGCCGTGGCCATTGATGTTGATGTCGTCGACGCTCGCGCGCGACAGCTCCTCGGTCTTGCGTTCACGCCCGATGGGACTGCCGCGATACCAGGAGAACGAAAAGTGCGGGCCGAGGATGCCGCCACCGGCCAGCCACTGGCAACCGACGGAGTTCCGGGCGGTGTTGATCAGGCCGGTCACCTTGGTCAGCTCCGCCACGGTCTGATCGTTGATGCCGCCGCACTGGGGAAACATCGGCCCGTGGTGGCCCTCCGAGTTTCCCGGCGCCGTCGACGACGTCGCGCCCGGTTTGTTGCTCCCGGAATCCGAGCACGCCGCAACCGTGGGGATCAGGATCGCCAAGGCTGTCGCCGCAACGGCCAGCGCCCTCGAGTTACGCCGCACCGCTACCCTGCTTCTTCTCAGCCTGCTGCCGGTCCACACGATGCACTGTAGCGGCAGCTCAGCAGGTCAACCACCGACGCGCCTGAGCAGGCGTTTCAGTCGCGTCACCGCATGCGACGGCCGAGTTAGACCATCCGGCGGTTGCTGGCGGCCGCGGGACGCGCCGTGTGCGACAGTTACGAAATGCTCCTGGCACTGCTGCGCCAGTACATCCGGCCGTACCGGCGGCTGGTCGCGGCGCTCATGGTGCTCCAGCTCATCAGCACGCTGGCATCGCTGTACCTGCCGACGGTCAACGCCGCCATCATCGACGAGGGCGTCGCCAAGGGCGACACGGCCACCATCGTCAGGCTCGGCCTGGTGATGCTCTCGGTCACCGGCCTGCAGGTGTTGTGCGCGATCGCGGCGGTGTACTTCGGCTCGAAGACCGGCATGGGCTTCGGTCGCGACCTGCGCGCAGCGATGTTCGAACACGTCACCACCTTCTCCGAACACGAGACGGACCGCTTCGGCGCGCCCACGCTGTTGACGCGCAGCACCAACGACGTCCGCCAGATCCAGTACCTCGTTCAGATCTCGAGCACCGTGCTGGTCACCGCGCCGATCATGTGCATCGGCGGGATCGTGATGGCCATCCACCAGGAGGCGGCGCTGACCTGGCTGCTGCTGGTCAGCGTTCCCATCATGGCCGTGGCCAATTACTGGGTGATGTCGCACATGCTCCCGCTGTTCCGCAGGATGCAGGGCCTGATCGACGGCATCAACCGGGTGATGCGCGACCAGCTGTCCGGCATCCGGGTGGTGAGGGCGTTCGCCCGCGAAGGCTACGAGCGGGAGCGGTTCGGCCGGGCCAACGCCGCGCTGTCCGATACCGCGCTGACCGCCGGCAACTGGCAGGCGTTGATGTTGCCGGTGACCACGCTGACCGTCAACGTGTCCAGCGTCGCCCTGATCTGGTTCGGCGGGCTGCGCATCGATCGCGGCCAGATGCAGGTCGGGTCGCTGACCGCGTTCCTGGCCTACTTCACCCAGATTCTGATGGCGGTGTTGATGGCGACCATGACGCTGGTGGTGCTGCCCCGAGCCTCCGTCTGCGCCGAACGGATCACCGAAGTTCTTTCGACCGAGGCCGCCGTCGACGACCCGCGGAGCCCGGTGTTCCCGCGCGGCGGGATCACCGGAATGGTGCGCCTGGCGGGCGCGACATTCACCTATCCGGGCGCCGACAGGCCCGTCCTGCAAGACATCTCGCTGACCGCGCGGCCCGGCACCACCACCGCAATCGTCGGCAGCACCGGCTCGGGCAAGTCGACGCTGGTGTCGCTGATCTGCCGGCTCTACGACGTCACCGGCGGCGCCGTCCTGGTGGACGACGTCGATGTCCGCGATTACCGCACCGAGCGGCTCTGGTCCGCGATCGGGCTGGTTCCCCAGCGCGGCTACCTGTTCTCGGGGACCGTGGCGGACAACCTGCGCTATGGCAAGCCGGACGCGACCGACGACGAGATGTGGCAAGCGTTGCGCGTGGCCGACGCCGACGGGTTCGTGCGCGCACACGATGACGGGCTCAGAATGCGAGTGGCTCAGGGCGGAATCAACTTCTCCGGCGGTCAGCGGCAGCGACTGGCCATCGCGCGGGCGGTCATCCGCCGACCGGCCATCTATCTCTTCGACGACTCGTTCGGCGCGCTCGACGTGCACACCGACGCGCGGGTGCGCGAATCGCTGAAGCGGATTACCGGTCAGTCCACCGTCATCGTTGTCACGCAACGGGTTTCGACCGCCGCCCAGGCCGACCAGGTGATCGTCGTCGACAGCGGGAGACTGGTCGGCACCGGCACGCACGAATCGCTGCTCGCCGACTGCGCCACCTATGCCGAGTTCGCCGACTCCCAATCGGTCAGCGCCGTCCGATCGGGCCAAGTCCGGGGCGCGCCATGACCGTGACGGCCACTCGCGGCTTGACCCCGGCCCCGGCCGGACGCTCCCGCGACTTCTGGGGTTCGGCCGCCCGGCTGGTGAGACGGCTTGCGCCCCAACGCCGGCTGAGCATCGCGGTGATCAGCCTCGGCGTGACCGGCACGGTGATCGGGGTCGTCGTTCCGCGAATCCTCGGCCACGCCACCGATCTGCTGTTCAACGGCGTCATCGGACGTCAGCTCCCCGCGGGCATCACCAAGGCACAGGCGGTCGCCGCGGCCCGGGCCAGGGGCGACAACACCTTCGCCGACCTTCTCTCGGGAATGAGCGTGGTGCCGGGCAGAGGCGTGGACTTCGCCGCGGTGGCACGAACCCTGGTGCTGGCGTTGGGTTTGTATCTCGTTTCCGCGCTGCTGATCTGGGCGCAAGCGCGCCTGCTCAACGTGACCGTGCAGCGCACCATGGTCGCGCTGCGTTCCGACGTCGAGGACAAGATCCACCGGCTGCCGCTGTCGTACTTCGATGGGCGCCAGCGCGGCGAGCTGTTGAGCCGGGTGACCAACGACATCGACAACGTGCAGTCGTCGCTGTCCATGACCATCAGCCAGCTCGTCACGTCGGTGCTGACCATCGTCGCCGTGCTGGCGATGATGCTGTCCATCTCGCCGCTGCTGGCCCTGATCGCCGTGGCGACGGTGCCGCTGTCGCTGGTGGCCACCCGCGCGATCGCGCGGCGCGCGCAGCGCCTGTTCGTGGCCCAATGGACGAGCATCGGTCGCCTCAACGCCCACATCGAGGAGACGTACAGCGGCTTCACGGTGGTCAAGACGTTCGGCCATCAGGCCGCCGCGCGCGAACAGTTCCGCGACCACAACGACGACGTCTACCGGGCCAGCTTCGGCGCGCAGTTCTTCTCGGGACTCGTGGCACCGGCGACGTCGTTCATCGGCAACCTGGGCTACGTGGCCGTCGCCGTGGTGGGCGGCCTGCAGGTGGCCACCGGCCACATCACCCTGGGCGGCATCCAGGCCTTCATCCAATACGTCCGGCAGTTCAACGCCCCGCTGAGCCAGGTGGCCGGGATGTACAACACCCTGCAGTCCGGCGTGGCCAGCGCGGAGCGGGTGTTCGATCTGCTCGACGAGCCCGAAGAAACGGCGGACCCCGAACCGACCGCCGACAGCGGGGCCACACATCGCGCCGGACGAGTCGAGTTCGAACACGTGACCTTCGGGTACCGCCCGAACACCCCGGTGATCCACGACCTGTCGATGGTGGCCGAGCCGGGCAGCACGGTGGCGATCGTCGGGCCGACCGGGGCCGGCAAGACCACGCTGGTGAACCTGCTCATGCGGTTCTATGACGTCGACTCCGGTCGGATCCTGGTCGACGGTGTCGACATCACCACCGTCAGCAGGCAGTCGCTGCGCTCGGGGATCGGCATGGTCCTGCAGGACCCCTGGCTCTTCGACGGGACGATCGCGGAGAACATCGCCTACGGGCGGCCCGGGGCCGGCGCGGACGAGGTGGTGCGGGCCGCGCAGGCGGCTTATGTCGACCGGTTCGTGCACACGCTGCCCGCCGGCTACGAGACCCGAGTCAGCGGAGGCGGCGGCAACATCAGCGCGGGCGAGAGGCAGTTGATCACCATCGCGCGGGCGTTCCTCGCCCGGCCGCGGCTGCTGATCCTGGACGAGGCGACCAGCTCGGTCGACACCCGCACCGAGGCGCTCATCGCCCGCGCCATGTCCGAACTTCGCCGCGACCGTACGAGTTTCATTATCGCGCACCGCCTTTCGACGATCCGGGACGCCGACCGCATCGTCGTGATCGAGGCCGGCCGGATCGTCGAACAGGGCAGCCACGCCGAGCTGCTGGCCCGGCGGGGCGCCTACTACGCCATGACCAGGGCCTAGTCCGACGCGGGGGTCGCTGCGACGTCACGTTGAGAATTTATTGAGGCAACGAAAAGGCCAAGATCGGAACCTTGTCCGCCTTGTGCGTGTTCGCCTGAGCGCCAGACCCGTTCGCGACAGGCGCCCCACGTCCTTGTGGCGGGGAACGCTTTTCATCACCCGCGGTGCGATCAGCGCCCAGCCGTCGAACACGCACAATTCGCGGGTCACTACCGAAATCGCAGGGATTGATATCACAATGGCAAGCTAGGACATCTCAAAGGTGCGCTGCGCAGGACCGGAAGGACCGATAGGCGATGGTGGACAAACGTCTCGAACTCGGTCTGCTCGGACCGTTGGAGATGAGTGTCGACGGCAGCCTGGTGGCCTTGGGCACTCCCAAACAGCGGGCGGTGCTTGCCATGCTGTTGATGAACCACAACAGTCCGGTCGGGGTCGACCGGCTCATCACGGCCCTATGGGACGACGAGCCGCCGTCGGGGGCACGGGCCAGCATCCATTCGTATGTGTCCAATCTGCGCAAGCTGCTCAGCACCGCCGGCATCGACCCTCGGGTGGTGCTGGCGGCGGCGCCGCCGGGATACCGGCTCAGTATCGCCGAAAACGCTTACGATCTCGGACGCTTCATCGCCGAAAAGACCGCGGGTGTACACGCCGCAGCCACCGGCAAATTCGAAGACGCCAGCCGGCACCTGGCGGCCGCGTTGGCGGAATGGCGCGGACCGGTGCTCGAGGACTTGCGCGAGTTCCAGTTCGTCGACACCTTCGCCACTTCCCTTGTCGAGGAAAAGATTCTGGTCCACGGCGCGAAGGCAGAGGCCGAAATCGCGTGCGGGCGTGCGTCCGCCGTGATCACCGAACTGGAGGCGCTGACCGCCGAACACCCCTATCGCGAGCCGCTGTGGGCGCAGTTGATCACGGCTTATTACCTCACCGACCGCCAATCCGACGCCCTGGCCGCCTATCGACGCGTCAAGACGACGCTCGCCGATGACCTGGGCATCGATCCGGGCCCGACGCTGCGGTCGCTCAACGAGCAGATCCTGCGGCAGGAACCGCTGGACGTGAAACGAACCGCCAAGACCGCCGCCGTCGACACGGTGACGGTGCTCGAACAACACACCATGGTGTCCGGGCAGAAGGCGATCGCTTACCTGCACGAGACGTCGGGACGCAGTTATCCGCTGCGAGCGGCGGCGACCCGGATCGGGCGGCTCCCGGACAACGACATCGTCCTCGACAGCCCGAAAGTCAGCCGCCACCACGC